>NZ_JBAKHL010000029.1:0-78583 GCF_036902715.1 Micromonospora sp. CPCC 205546 | reverse complement strand
GGCGGCCGCCGCGGCCGTCGCGCTCGCGACCGCCCTCGGCGTGCTGGCCGGGGCGCCGGGCCCGGCCACCGCCACCCCGCCCGCCGGTGCCGGGCCCGTCGTGACCAGGGCCGGCCTCGACCCGCGACTGGTGGCGGGGCGCGGCGCCGACGTCGGCTTCGTCGAGCAGGAGGCGGAGAACGCGAGAACCGACGGCGAGGTCATCGGGCCCGACCGTTCCGCCTACACGCTGCCGGCCGAGGCCTCCGGCCGCCGCGCGGTCCGGCTGACCCCCGGCCGGTACGTCGAGTTCGTCCTGCCGCGGGCGGCCAACGCGATCACCGTGCGCTACAGCATCCCCGACGCCCCACGGGGCGGCGGCATCACCGCCCCGCTGGACGTGGCGGTCAACGACCGGCGGGTCCGCACGATGACCCTCACCTCGCAGTACGCCTGGCTCTACAACCAGTACCCGTTCTCCAACGACCCGACCGCCGGGCTGCTGCACCCGGACTGGTGGATCACCGAGTGCTCGTGCGTGCCGGCGGCCACCACGCCGTACCCGAGCATCCCCACCCCGTTCCGCCCCAGCCACTTCTACGACGAGCAGCGGCTGCTGCTCGGCCGCACGTACCGGGCGGGCGACCGGATCCGGCTCACCGCCCCGGCCGGCAGCAACGCCGCGTGGACGGTCATCGACCTGCTCGACTCCGAACTCGTCGGCCCACCGCGTGTGCGGCTGCGCGCCGCGAACGTCCTGGCGTTCGGCGCCGACCCGACCGGCCGCCGCGACTCCGCCCCCGCCCTTGAGCGGGCCATCGCCTTCGCCCGCCGGGCGGACCTGCCGGTCTACCTGCCGCCGGGCACCTACCAGGTCAACCGGCACATCATCGTCGACGACGTGACCATCGAGGGCGCCGGCAACTGGTACACGGTCGTCAAGGGACGCGAGGTGGCGCTGCCCACCCCCGCGCCGGACGGCTCGGTGCACACCGGCGTGGGCTTCTACGGCAGGAGCGCCGCCGAGGGCGGCAGCCGCAACGTGCACCTCTCGGGCTTCGCCATCGAGGGCGACGTGCGCGAGCGCATCGACACCGACCAGGTCAACGCCATCGGCGGCGCGATGAGCGACTCCACCATCGACGGCCTGCACCTGCGCCACACGAAGGTGGGCATCTGGTTCGACGGGCCGATGACCAACGTACGGATCACCAACACGATCATCGTCGACCAGATCGCGGACGGGCTCAACTTCCACACCGGCGTCACCGACTCGGTGGTCGCGCACACCTTCGTGCGTAACACCGGCGACGACGGGCTCGCCATGTGGTCGGAGAAGGTGGGCAACGCCCGCAACACGTTCGACCACAACACCGTGCAGTCGCCGGTGCTGGCCAACGGCATCGCCCTCTACGGCGGCACCGACCTCACCGTGTCGCACAACCTGGTCGCCGATCCGGTGCGCGAGGGCAGCGCGATCCAGGTCGGCTCCCGCTTCGGCGCGCAGCCCTTCACCGGGCGGCTGCTCATCACCGGCAACACCACCGCCCGCGCCGGCACGTACGAGCTGAACTGGAAGATCGGGCTGGGGGCCATCTGGTTCTACGCGCTCGACCGGGACATCGACGCGACCGTCGACGTGATCGGGGACAGCTACCTCGACAGCGCGTACAACGCCATCATGCTGGTCAGCGACTGGCCGGTGAAGGACCTGCACTCGATCACCGGCGTCCGGTTCCGGGACATCCGGGTCGACGGCACGGGGACCTCGGTGCTGAGCGCCCGCGCGGCGGGCTCGGCGACGTTGCACAACGTCGACGCCCGCAACGTCGGTGCCGTGGGTGTCAACAACTGCGGGTCGTTCAACTTCCCGGCGACCGGCTCGGAGTTCACCCTGACCGATCTCGGCGGCAACGACGGCGGCTGGCTGGCCCCGTGGCTGCTGCCGAACACCATCACCTGCGACGACCGCCCGCCGGTCGTGCCGCCGCCGCCACCGTCGCCCTGGTGAGACACGGCCGCCCAGCGCTATTGACCCATGTTGATCTATATGCTATTCCGCCGCCTTTATAGATCGCAGAAAATGGCGGAAACCTCCCTTTCCGGAGTCGGACACGGCCCGCGACGAAGGCGTGACACATTGCCTTCTGTCGTTGCATAATGGCCGCCGCACGCGCTGTCGGCCCCCGGTTGCCGACGCAGCGACGCCGACCGAAGGGGACAATTCCGTGAAGCGGGACCACTCACCCGTCCTTCCTGGCGACGGCGCCACGGACTACGCGCGCTACATGCGCACCGACGCGCTGCTCGACCTGCAACGGAGCCCGGCGGAGATGATCCACCGCGACGAGTTGCTCTTCCAGGTGGTGCACCAGTCCACCGAGCTGTGGTTGAAGCTCGCGGCGGCGGAGCTGACCGAGGCGGTCGCCCGGATCCGCACCGGCGAGCCCGCGGCGGCCGAGCCGCTGCTGACCCGGGCGACCCTCGGGGTCCGGCTGGTCACCGACCAGCTGGAGATGTTCCGACACCTGTCCCCGACCGCCTTCGAGGCCATGCAGCCCGCGCTGGGCAAGGGTTCCGGCGCCGAGTCGCCGGGCTGGCGGCGGGTCCAGGCCGCGAGCCGACAGCTCGGACGCGCGTTCACCGACCACCTCGCGCAGCGCGGAACCGCACTGTCGGAGCTGCGCCTCGCGGACCCGACGGACCCGGACCACCTGCTCGCCGAGGCCATGATGGAGTGGGACGAGCGGGTGTCGCTGTGGCGGGTGCGGCACTACCAGGCCGCCCTGCGCGTCGGCGGCCACGCCCCCGACGGCGCCGAGGCGACGGTGCTGGCCAAGCTCATCGGGCACCGGTTCTTCCCGGAACTGTGGCAGGCCCGCGTGAAGACCCTGCACGGGTGAAAGCGACCGTTCCCGTGCCGAGCGGCCGCCGCAATCCCCACCCACCCCTCAATTTGTCAATTGTCTCCCCGTCCACGGTTGACACGAGCCGAATGTCGAGGTGCGGTTCGTGCGTGAACTGACGAGTTGGTTGTCGGGTGCCGCCGAGGCGGACGAATTTCCCTATTCTCCCGTGCTGGCCGAGTTCCACCGGGTCGGCAAGCACTTCGTCGAAAAGGAATTCCTGGCGCTGCTGGACCACGTCCGGGCCCAGGTGACCGCTCCGGCCCCCGGCCCGCCGACGCCCGCCGTGCGGCTGCTGCGCGACTTCCTCGACGTCGCGCTCGACAAGTGGGACGGCCGCTACGACTACCGCAGCTACCTGGCGCTGCGCGTGCTCCGGCTGCCCTGCGGGGTGGACGACGGACCGGACGACCGGCCGGGCAGCGCGCAGGACGAGCCCCGCGACGCGGACGACCGGCCGGGCAGCGCGAACGCGGTGCGCGCAGGCGGGCCGGCCGCACACCCCGACCGCGCCCGCCGCGACCGCGACCGGCTGTTCGTCCGTCTGGTCGCCGACGCGCTGGCGTTCGAGGCGGCCGCCGCGTCCGGGGCCACCGACCTGCTGCCCGAGGACCGGCCGGGCCGGGAGGTGGTGGCCAAGCGTCACCGGCTCGGCGTACGGGCCGCGGCCCCCGCCCTCGCCCGCCTGGGCCTGGCCGGGGCGGCCCACCACCCGGAGCCGGCGGCCGTGCTGCGCGGCCTCGCCGCCGACCGCGCCCCGGCCGGCGAGCCGGCGCTGTGGCTGAGCATGCTGCCGGTCTACGTCTCGCACGACGAGTATCTGTTCATCCGGGTGCTCCAGGCGTACGAGTGCCTCTTCGCGGGACTCGTCGACGAACTGCGGGCCACGATCCCCGCCCTGCACGCCGGTCACGCCCGGCCGGCGGCCGACCGGCTGGCGTACGGCTGTCAGCTCCTCACCGCCGCCGGGCCGCTGTTCTCGCTGCTGGCCACCATGCAGCCGGCGGCGTTCCGGACCTTCCGTCAGTACACCGAGGGGGCCAGCGCCATCCAGTCCCGCTCCTACAAGCTGGTGGAGTCGCTGTGCCGCACCCCGGAGGCGGCGCGGCTGGAGTCGCCCGCCTACCAGCAGGTGCCGGAGGTACGCGACCGGGTGCACGCCGGGCAGCCGTCGGTCGACGAGGCGTTCCGGGCGGCGGTGCGCGCGGGCCTGCTCACCGGCGCGGACGTCGACCTGGTGGCCCGGGCCATGGGCGCGTTCGCGGCGGCCGTGCTGCAGTGGCGGCGTACCCACCACCGGCTGGCCACCCGGATGCTCGGTCCGCGCCCCGGCACCGGCTACACCGAGGGCACGCCCTACCTGGCCGCCGTGCGCTCCATCCCGGTCTTCGGCTCCGTCACCCCCGACCCGGGTCCCTCCTCAGGGACCGCACCGAGCGGAGGCAGCCCCGGATGATGTCGCCCGAACCGGCACCCGACACGCCCGGCTGCCTCGACGCCGGCGCCCAGGCCGCCCTGCGCGCCGAGTTCCCGCTGCTCGACACGTGCGTGTACCTGAACAACAACTCCACCGGGGCTGTGCCGAGGGGCGCGGAGCACGTGCTCACCGGCTACTGGGAGACGCTGCGCGGCTGGCGTGACGACGTCTGGCAGGACTGGCACGTCGGCCTCGACCGGTACGCCGACTCGATCGCCGCCCTGATCGGCGCGCCACCGGGCAGCGTGGTCACCGACGCGAACCTGAGTACCCTGCTCGTCCGGGTCGCGTCCTGCTTCGACTACCGCGCCCCGCGCAACCGGGTCGTCACCACCGACCTGGAGTACCCGACCGTGCCGTTCATCTTCACCGCGTTCCGCCGCTACGGCGCGCGCCTCGACGTCGTCGGGTCGGGCGGCCCGCACTTCGACGAGGACGCCCTCGAGGCGCGCATCGACGAGCGGACGCTGCTCGTGTGCGTCCCGCACGCCAGCTTCTCCTCCGGCGCCACCATCGACCTGCCCCGACTGGTGCGCCGCGCCCACGACGTCGGCGCCCTGGTGGTCGTCGACGCCTTCCAGACCGTCGGCGTCGTGCCGCTGGACGTGACGGCGCTCGGCGTCGACGTCGTCCTCGGCGGCGCGCACAAGTGGCTGTGCGGGGTCGGCACCGCCTTCCTGTACGTCCGCCCGGACCTGGCGGCCCGGCTGGAACCGGCGGCGACCGGCTGGCAGGCCGGCGACCGGGCGCTGACCTTCCAGCCGTCGACGGGCTGGGCGCCCGGCGCCCGGCGCTTCGCCGGCGGGACGCCGTACCCCCTCACCTCGCTCGTCTCCCAGGTCGGGCTGGACCTGCTGGCGGGGGTGGGCGCCGCCGCGATCCGGCGGCACTCGCTCGCCTGCACGTCCCGGGTCCTCGAGCGGGCGGCGGCGGCCGGCATCGCCGTGGTCAGCCCGGTCGAGCCGCACCGGCGCGGCGGCGTGGTCTGCCTCGACGTCGCCGACGGCGAGGCGGTCAAGCGGCGACTGGCCGCGCGGGACATGGTCTGCAGCTGGCGGGGCTACCTGCGCGTCGGCCCGCACGTCTACAACACCCTCGAGGAGATCGACGCGTTCATGGACGCGCTGGAAGAGGAGCTGGACCGGTGAACGTCACCCTGTCACCACGGGCGCTGATGAGCCTGCTCGCCAACGGGCCCAAGGCCATGGACGTCCTGGAGACCGCACTCGGCATGGGCCTGCTCGACGCCCTCGAGCCGGGGCCGGTCAGCCTCGGCGACCTCGCCGAGCGCTTCGACGTGCGGCCCCTGCGGCTCTACAAGTTCCTCGACTGCCTGGAGAGCCTCGGCTTCGTCGCGCGCAGCGAACCGGGCGACGACATCGCCTCGGCCACGTACCGGGCGGCGCCCGGCCTGCGCGACGCCGTGGCGGCGGTGGTCGGCCCGGACGCCGTCGAGCGGGACCGGGACCGCTACCCCTGGCGGCGGCTGCACGGCCGGCTGGGCGAGAGCCTGCGCGGCGAGGTCAGCATGGGCGACGACGACTTCGCCTGGCCGCCGAGGACCGACGAGCAGACCGCCGACTTCGAGCGCAGCATGGCCGTCGGTCTCGGACCGGTGATCGAGGCGGTACACCGCAACGCCGACCGGCTGTGGTCGGACCGCACGCGGCTGCTGGACGTCGGCGGCGGGGACGGCACGCTCGCCGCGCACGTCCTCGACGACGCCCCGGGGCTGTGGGCCGACGTGTACAACCTGCCCGCCGTGGCGCCGCTGGTGGCGGCCACCCGGGCCCGGCGGGGGCACGTCGACCGGCTCGGCTTCGTCGGCGGGGACTTCCTCGCCGAGCCGCTGCCGCCGGGCTACGACGCCATGGCGTTCGTCCGGGTGCTGCACGACTGGCCGAACGACGTCGCCCGCCGGCTGGTGGAGAAGGCGTACGCGGCCCTGGAGCCGGGCGGGATGCTGCTGATCTGCGAGGAGTTCCGCACCCCGGACCGGCTGGCGATGCAGTTCTTCTGGAGCTACTTCCTCATCGGGGTCGACACCTGCGTGAGCCGGCTGCGGGAGGTCGACTTCTACACCGGCCTGCTCAAGGAGGTCGGCTTCGAACGGGTGGCGGTGCTGCCCGGCGGCTGGGAACTGGTCCGCGCGTACAAGCCGGCGACCGGGACGTGACGCGCCCACGCGGGGGCTGGCCGCCCGACCGGGATCCGGACGCCGGCGACGGCGGGCCGTCGGCCAGAATGGGCCGGTGGCGAAGCGACCCCGCCGGCGGGCGGCCGACGACCCGGACCGGCCCTGCCCCTGCGGCTCCGGCCAGCCGTACGCGGACTGCTGCGGGCGGCTGCACCGGGGCGAGGCGGACGCGGCGACCGCCGAGGCGCTGATGCGCTCGCGCTACAGCGCCTTCGCCGTCGGCGACACCGCGTACCTGCTGCGCAGCTGGCACTCCTCGACCCGGCCGCGCCGGCTCGACCTCGACCCGGGCCAGCGCTGGACGGGCCTGGAGATCGTCGGCACCGACCGGGGCGGGCTGTTCGACGCCACCGGCACCGTCGAGTTCCGGGCCCACCACCGCGCCGGCGGCCAGCCGGGCACGCAGACCGAGCGCAGCCGGTTCGTCCGCGAGGCGGGCCGCTGGGTCTACCTCGACGGGTCGCCCGACTGACGGCGACCGGCCAGCCGTCGGAACCGACTGACGGCGACCGGCGCTCGCGCCGGGACCGGCTGCCCGGTCGCGGTGCGAGGGCGCCGCGACCGGGACGCGGTCAGCCGGTCGCGGCGACGCCGGTCGCCAGGCCGAGCCGGTCGACCGCCGCCGAGACCAGTTCGTCCGGCGTCAGCGCCACGTCGAGCACCAGCACGGACTCGTCCGGATGGGGCTGTTCCAGGGTGGCCAGCTGCGACGCCAGCAGGCTCGGCGGCATGTAGTGCCCGGCGCGGCGGGCCATCCGCTCCCGGATCACCCCGGGCGCCCCGTCCAGGTGGACGAACTCGACGCTCGGCGGTCCCTGGCGCAGCGTGTCGCGGTAGGAGCGCTTCAGCGCCGAACAGGCCAGCACCGTGGACACGCCGTCGGCGGCGCGGGCGGCCATCCACCCGGCGAGGTCGCGCAGCCAGGGCAGGCGGGCGACGTCGTCCAGCGGCACACCGGCCCGCATGCTCGCCACGTTGGCCGGCGGGTGGAACTCGTCGGCCTCGGCGAAGGCCAGTCCGGTACGGGCGGCGATGCCCCGGGCCACGGTCGTCTTGCCGGCCCCGGACACCCCCATCACGACCACGTGCCGCGTCGGGGGCGTGCCGCCCGGGCGACGCTCACCAGTCATGGACGGTGCCGTCCTGGAGCCGGTTGAACGGCAGGTACGCAGGCACGTACGGGAACTTCGCGGCGGCCTCCTCGTCCAGCTCGACGCCGAGCCCGGGCTGCTCGCCGGGGTGCAGGTAGCCGTCGGCGAAGGTGAACGACTGCCGGAACACCTCGTTGGTGAGCGCCCCGTGCGGCATGTACTCCTGGATGCCGAAGTTGTGGATGGCCAGGTCCAGGTGCAGGGCGGCGGCCATGCCGACGGGCGAGATGTCGGTCGGCCCGTGGATGCCGGACTTGATCTGGTACTGGGCGGCGAAGTCGAGCAGCTTGCGCATGGCCGTGATGCCGCCGGTGTGGGTGACGGCGGAGCGGACGTAGTCGATGAGCTGCTCGCGGATGAGCGTCTGGTAGTCCCAGACGGTGTTGAAGACCTCGCCGATCGCCAGCGGCGTGGTGGTGTGCTGGCGGACCAGCCGCAGCGCCTCCTGGTTCTCCGCCGGGGTGCAGTCCTCCAGCCAGAACAGGTCGTACGGCTCCAGCGCCTTGCCGAGCTTCGCGGCCTGGATCGGCGTCATCCGGTGGTGGCCGTCGTGCAGCAGCGGCAGCTCCGGGCCGAACTCGCCGCGGACCGCCTCGAACACGGCGGGCAGGTGACGCAGGTAGGAGCGGGTGTCCCAGTCCTCCTCGGCCGGCAGCGGGGTGCGCTGCGCCGGCTCGTAGTCGTAGCGCTTGCCGTCGGCGCTGGGCTGGGTGGCGACCCCGTACACGGCGTTGATGCCCGGCACCGAGGTCTGCACGCGGATGGAGCGGTAGCCCTGCTCGAGGTGCCGACGGATCGAGTCGAACAGCTCCGGCAGGTCCCGGCCGGAGGCGTGGCCGTACGCCATGACGCCGGTGCGCGACGCACCGCCCAGCAGCTGGTACAGCGGCATGCCGGCGGCCTTGGCCTTGATGTCCCACAGGGCCACGTCGACCGCCGCGATCGCGGCCATGGTGACGGGCCCGCGACGCCAGTACGCCGAGCGGTAGAGGAACTGCCAGGCGTCCTCGATGCGGTGCGCGTCACGGCCGAGCAGCAGCGGCACGACGTGGTCGCGCAGGTACGAGGCGACCGAGAGTTCGCGTCCGTTGAGGGTGCCGTCGCCCAGGCCGGTGACGCCGTCCTCCGTGGTGATCTTCAGAGTGACGAAGTTGCGGTCGGGGCTGGAGACGATGACGTCGGCTGCGACGATCTTCACGGGGTGCCTTTCTTCCTACGGGGTGCTCGGGCGGCTAGCGGAGGACGTCTCCGGCCTCGTGGCCGTCGAGGAGGGACAGTTCGGCGCGGCGTGGCAGCCCTTCCCAGTCGCCGGGACTGGAGACCGCGAAGGCGCCGAGGGTGGCCGCGCGGCGCAGCCGGCCGGCCAGGTCGAGCCCGTCGAAGCAGCCGGACAGGTAGCCGGCGGTGAACGCGTCCCCGGCGCCGACGGCGTCGACGGCGGTCACGTCCAGCGCTCCCACGCGCTCGAGCCCGTCGCGGGTGTACGCGCGGGCGCCGTCGGCGCCCAGCTTGACCAGGACCGTGTCCACGCCGCGACGCAGCAGGTCCGCCACGACGGTGGACTCGTCGGCCCCGGCCTCGCCGACGAGGTCCAGCTCGTCGGCGGAGGCGACGACGGTCGAGGCGTACCCGGCCAGCGGGGTGAGCACCTCCCGGGCGGTGTCGCGGGACCAGAGGCGCTCGCGGTGGTTGACGTCGAGGCAGACCGGTACGCCGGCGGCGACGGCGGCCTCGGCCGCCCAGCGGGTGGCCGCGCGGGCGGTGTCGGACAGCGCCGGGGTGATCCCGCTCAGGTGCAGCGTCCGCGCGCCGGCGGCCAGCGGCGCCCGCAGGTCGTCGACGTCGAGGGCGGAGCCGGCCGAGCCGGCCCGGTGGTACTGCACCCGGGTCAGGTCGGCGGTGCGCCGCTCCAGGAACATCAGGCCGGTCGGCCGGTCCGGGTCGCGGATGACGCCGTCGACGGCGACGCCCTCGGCGCGCAGCTGCCGCAGCACGTACTCGCCGAACTCGTCGGCGCCGAGGCGGCCGACCCAGGCGGCGCGGTGGCCGAGCCGGGCCACCGCGACGGCCACGTTGGACTCGGCGCCGGCGAGGTGCATGGTCAGCGGCCCCCCGGCGGCGAGCGGGCCGGTCGAGCGCAGCGACACCAGGGCCTCGCCGACGGTGAGCAGGTCCGGTGCGGTCATGACGCGGCCGGCTCCCGCACGGCGGCGAGATAGGTGCGCGCCCGCTGCCGCAGCGCGTCCAGGTCGCCGCCGGAGGCGGCGTCGCCGACCAGGGGGCCGCCGAGGCCGACCGCGATCGCGCCGGCCCGCAGGTAGCCGGGTACGTCCTCGGCGCCGACGCCGCCGACGGCGACGAACGGGATGTCCGGGAAGGGGTCGCGCACCGCCCTGAGGTACGCGGGGCCGCCGACCGACGCCGGGAAGAGCTTGACCGCCGCGGCCCCCATCCGCACCGCCGTGTACGCCTCCGTCGGGGTGAGCGCCCCGGCGGCGACGGGCAGGCCGCGCCGGGCCGCCTCGGCGATCGACTCGACCACGGCGGGCGTCACCACGAACTGCGCGCCTGCGGCGGCGACGTCGGCGACGTCGGCGGTGGTGAGCACCGTGCCGGCCCCGACCAGCGCCCCGGCGGGGGCCGCCGCGCGCAGCGCCTCGATCGCCCCCAGGGCGTCCGGCGTGGTGAGGGCTACCTCGACGACGCGTACGCCCTCCTGGAGCAGCGCGGTGCCGGCGGCGATCGCGGCGTCGGTGTCGGTGCCGCGGATGATCGCGAGCATGCGGGCGGCGCCGAGTTCGGCGGTGAGGTCGACGGTCATGTGATCACCATTCCGCGTAGGAGCCGTCGCGGTGCCGCCACGTGGGGCTGCGCCACGCGTGTCCGCGCTTGTCCGCCGCCCGTACGGCGTCTTCGTCGATCTCGATGCCGAGGCCGGGCGCCGTGAGGCGCTCGACGTAGCCGTCGACGAACGTCAGCGGGGTCTTGTCGAGGCAGTAGTCGAGCACCTCGGCGCCGAGGTTGTAGTGGATGCCGATGCTCTGTTCCTGGATCAGGTAGTTGGGCGTGGCGAAGCCGACCTGGAGGCAGGCGGCGAGCGCGATCGGCCCGAGCGGGCAGTGCGGGGCGAGCTGCACGTCGTACACCTCGGCCAACGCGGCGATCTTGCGGACCTCGGTGATGCCGCCGGCGTGCGAGAGGTCCGGCTGGGCCACCGCGATGCCGGCCTGGAGCACCGGCAGGAACTCCTGCCGGTTGTAGAGCCGCTCCCCTGTGGACACCGGCGTGGTGGTGCAGCGGACGAACTCGCCGATGAGGTGCGAGTTCTCCGGCACCACCGGCTCCTCCAGGAAGAACGGCCGGTACGGCTCCAGCAGCGGGGCGACCCGGCGGGCGCTGGCGAGGGTGAACCGGCCGTGGAAGTCGACCGCCACGTCGCGCTCGTCGCCGAGCACCTCGCGGGCGGCGGCCACCCGCGCCACCACGGCGTCGATCTCGGCGACGGACGCCACGGCGCTCATCCGGCCGGAGGCGTTCATCTTCACCGCGGTGAGGCCGGTGGCGACGGCGGCGGCGATCTGGTCGCGCACCTCGCCGGGCTCGTCGCCGCCGACCCAGCCGTAGACCCGGATCCGGTCGCGCACCGGGCCGCCGAGCAGCTGGTGCACCGGCGCGCCGAAGTGCTTGCCGGCGACGTCCCACAGCGCCTGGTCGAGGCCGGCGACGGCGCTGGCCAGGATCGGCCCGCCCCGGTAGAACGAGCCCTTGGTCATGACCTGCCAGTGGTCCTCGATGCGCAGCGCGTCCCGGCCGACGAGCAGCTCGGCGAGCTGCTCGACGGCGGTGCGGACCGTCTCCGACCGGCCCTCGCAGGTCGCCTCGCCCCAGCCGACGACGCCGCTGGACGTCTCGACCCGGACGAACAGCCAACGCGGGGCGACGAGGAAGGTCTCCACCCGTTCGATCGTGGTCATGGTGTCCTCAGCCCTTCGTGGCGCCGGCGGTGAGGCCGGAGACGACGTACTTCTGCACGAACAGGGCGATCAGCATGATCGGCAGGGTGACCACGGTGGCCGCCGCCATCAGGCCGCCCCAGTCGATGCTGGCGTAGCCGACGAAGTCGAAGATCGCCACCGGGAGCGTCTTGGTGTCGGCCCCGGAGAGCACCAGGGCGAACATGAAGTTGTTCCAGGAGAAGATGAACGACAGGATGCCGGCGGTGGCGATGCCGGGCACCGACAGCGGCAGGGTGATCCGCCGGAACGCGCCGATGTGCGTCAGCCCGTCGACGAGCGCCGCCTCCTCGAGCTCGGTCGGCAGGCCGTCGAAGTAGCCCATCATGATGTAGACGATCAGCGGCAGCGACACGAACATGTGGCTGAGGATCAGCACGGTGAACCCGCCGACCATCTGCAGGTTCGAGAAGACGTAGTACCAGGGCACCAGCAGCGAGACGCCGGGGATGACCCGCGCCATGAGCACGACGAGCGCGGACTTCTTCATGTTGAAGCGGCTCATCGAGTACGCGGCGGGCACCCCGAGCAGCAGCGACAGCACGGTGGCGGCGAGCGCCACCCAGAGGCTGTTGCCGATGAACTGGATGTAGTTGGCCTGCTGGAGCACGTTGGAGTAGTTGTCCAGCGTCGGGGAGAAGACGAACGCCTTGTCGGTGTCGTAGATGTCGACGTTCGTCTTCAACGACGCGGCGACCATCCAGACCAGCGGCGCGAGCAGCGACAGCACGACGAGGACGAGGGCCGTCGTCCGGAAGATCTTGTACGGCCTGCGCAGCTTCATCGGTCCAGCCCCTTCTTGCGGTAGGTCAGGGCCCACATCACCCCGATGATGATCAGGAAGAAGATGATGAGGACGGTCGATGAGACGCCGTAGTCGTTGTAGTCGAAGCTGAGCCCGTAGGCGTACACGTTCAGGGTCTCCACCTCGTGGAAGGACCCGCCGCCGCGCCCCTTGGTGGCGTAGAGGATGTCGAACGTCTTCAGGGCGTCGATGCCGCGCAGCAGGATCGCGACGATCACGGTGGGCATCAGCAGCGGCAGGGTGACGTGTCGGAACCGCTGCCAGGTGCTGGCGCCGTCGATCAGCGCCGCCTCCTGCGGCTCGTCGGACAGCGACGTCAGGCCGGCGAGCAGGATCAGCACGACCATCGGCGTCCACTGCCAGATGTCGATGAACATCGTCGTGGGCAGGGCGGAGTTCTGGCCAGCCAGCCAGGGCTGGGGGCCGATCCCGACCCAGCCGAGCACCTGGTTCGCCATCCCGATGTTGGGGTCGAAGATCAGCCGCCACATCATGCCGACCGCGACCGGGGTGGCCACCAGCGGCAGGAGGATCGCGACCCGGACCCACTTCTCACCGCGGAACGGCCGCCACAGCAGCAGGGCGATCGCCATGCCGATGACGACCTCGAAGAAGAGCACGACGCCGGTGAAGAGCGCGGTGCGCCACACGGCCGGCCAGAACCGGTCGGTGTCGCCGAGCACCTCGAGGTAGTTCTGGAAGCCGATGAACTCGCTCTCGGCCCGGACGGAGCCCTCGGCGTCGGTCAGGCTCAGGTATCCGGTCCACGCCACCGGGAAGACGATCAGCACGGCGACGAACAGCATCGCCGGTGCCGCGAAGAGCCACTTGCGGTGCTCGTTGGCCCAGCGCGACCAGGCCGAGGTCTGCGGGGACGGCGGACGCGCCTCGGACGATCTCTTGACTGGTGTGGTGACGGCTGACATGGGGTCTCCGGGGTGTGTCAGGGCCAGCGTCCCGACGCGGGGTGGCGGAGCCGGTCGGCTCCGCCACCCGCGGTTCGGGCTACTTCGCCTCGTCGTCGAGGAACTTCTGGAACGCCTCGTTGGCCGCGTCCGCCGAGGCGGCCGGGTCCTTGCCGGTGATCGCGTCGACGATCGGCTGACCGACGATCTCCCGCGCCTGGGCGACCTTCTCCACCAGCGGACGGTCGTGGCCCACACCGTTGGCGGTGCTGACCGTGGTGGCCTCGGCGAGGTCCTTCGGGTAGGTCGCCGAGCCCTCCGGGTTCTCCCAGACGGAGGTACGGGCGCTGGGCACGCCGGCCTTCTGCTGCGCCAGCGCCTGCTCCTTGCCGGCCGCCCACTGGATGAACTTCCAGGCGTTGTCCTGGTTCTTGGACGCCTCGTTCACGCCGAGCGCCCAGGACGGGATGTTGTACGGCTTCGAGCCCGCCGGGCCGGCCGGGAAGGCCGCGAACCCGACGGTGTCGGAGACCTTCGACTTGGCCGGGTCGGTGGCGTTCTTGTAGAGCGAGTTGGCCTCGGTGTAGAAGGCCGCCTTGCCCTGGGTGAAGATCGCCATCGCCTCGGACCAGCTCATGTCGGTGCTGATGTTCTCCGGGCCGTGCTCACGCAGCAGCCCGCCGTAGTAGGCGTACGCCTGCTTGGCCTGCTCGGAGTTCACCGCGGCCTTGCCGTTGGCGTCGACGAAGTCGCCGCCGAAGCTGTAGAGGAAGCTGGAGAACTGGGTGACGGCCGCGGCCTTGCCGGTACGCGACACGAAGCCCGCCACGCCCGGGTTGTCCGCCTCGACCTTCGCCGCCTGCGCCTTGAGCTCGTCGAGGGTCTTGGGCGGGGCGGTGAAGCCGGACTTCTCCAGCAGGTCCTTGCGGTAGTAGAGGACCTCCTGCTCGGTGATGATCGGCACGCCGACCACCTTGTCCTCGTACGTGGTCGCCTGCACCGGTCCGGACTGGAAGTCGGCGACCTCGAACGCGCTGTCCGACTTGCTCTTCTCGGTCAGGTCGGCGAGGTACTTGTTCTTGGCGAACAGCTTCCCCTCCTGCAGCGGCCGGTACATCATCACGTCCAGGTCGGTGGACCCGGCGTTGAGCTTGACGTTGTACTGGTCGGAGAGCTGGTCCTCACCGAGCTGGGTGACCTCCACCTTCAGGCCCGACTGCTTCTCGAACTCCGGCAGCGCCTTCTTGATGTTCTCCGTCCAGACGTGGTTCACCAGCGTCACCCGGACGGTGTTCGAGCCGCCGGCGTCGTCCCCGCCGCCACCGCAGGCGGACAGGCCGAGGGCGACGACCATCGCCAGGGAAGTCCCGATAACTGATCGACGTCTCACGTCCATCTCTCCTTATGCCGTGGCCGTGGCCGCCGCCCCGTCGGGTGGGCCGCCACCTCGCGGTTTACATCCGCTTAACATCGGGATGCTAGGCCGAAAAAGCAGATTTATACAAGGGGTAGGCCTGACTGATATGCTCCGACGCGTGAAATCGACCTCCCCGGGGGCTGTGGCCGCCCAGCTCGCCCCTGTCGAGGCTGGCCTGCACGCACGCGTCCTCGACCGCCTCGGCACGGCCATCTGCGACGGCGAACTGGCGCCCGGGTCGGTGCTCAACATCGACGAGCTGGTCGACCGCTACGCCGTGTCCCGCTCGGTCGTACGCGAGGTGCTGCGGGTGCTCGCCTCGATCGGTTTCATCGAGACCCGCCGCCGCGTCGGGGTCATGATCCGCCCGGCGGAGGACTGGAACGTCTTCGATCCGCAGGTGATCCGCTGGCGGCTCGCCTCGGCCGGGCGCATCGTCCAGCTCCGCTCGATCACCGAGCTGCGTACCGCCATCGAGCCGCACGCCGCCTGGCTGGCCGCCGGCCGGGTCGGCCACGACGAGGCGAGCGACCTGGTCGGGCTCGCGGCGAAGATGTGGGCCGCCGGCAAGGCCGGCGACGAGGAGCGCTTCCTCCAGCTCGACATAGAATTCCACCGCCGGATCCTGGTCGCCTCCGGCAACGAGATGTTCGTCCGGTTGCAGGATCTGATCGCCGAGGTGCTCACCGGCCGGCACCAGCACCACCTGATGCCGCACCACCCGCACGAGCAGGCCCTCCAGCTGCACGCCGAGGTGGCCCAGGCCATCCAGCGCCGCGACGGCGAGCGCGCCCGGCGGGCCATGGTGCAGCTCATGGAGCAGGCCTTCGACGAGATGAGCTCGATCTGGGAGCAGACCGGCGAGACTGCCGGCGCCTGATCGCGAGCCGCGCGCGGCCTCGCCGCCGACGAGTTCCCCGTGCGCCGACGGCCGTCGGGGTCCGCCGTCGCGTCGGGCCGGTCGACGGGGCGACGGCCCCGGCGGCGGTCGCGGGGACCGCCGCCGGGGCCGCTCAGCGGGCGTGCCCGGCGCTCGCCCGCTCCGGCCGGTGACGGACCCACCGGCCGACGCGGGTCGCCAGGAGCAGCGCCACGATCAGGTACGGCACCGAGGCCACCGCGAACGCGACCCCGTTGCCGGCTCCGGTGGCGAGCAGGCCGTACCCGGCGTAGACCGCGATGACCGTCACGTCGGTGGCCATCCCGGCCAGCGAGGTGACGGTGGCCCGGCCGCGTCCGGTGATCCTGGTCTGCAACCGTGCGTCGGCGAGCACGGTGGCGAGCTGGAAACCGCAGAACGCGGCCGCGACCAGCGCGAAGCCGACCGGCCGGGCGAGCAGCGCCCCGGCGGCCAGGGCCAGGGCGGACAGGGCCAGCAGGCCGGCGTACCCCCGGGCGGTCAGCCGCTCCCCCGCCGGCGCCAGCAGACCCCCCACGGCCACCCCGACCCAGGTGAGCAGGAGCAGCAGCGGCACCGTCGCCTCGCCCACGCCGGTGTCGCGGGCCAGCAGCGGGGTGTACTCGTCCAGGGCGCCCCAGACCGCCGCGACGACCGCGACCAGCAGCACCGCGGCGCGCACGGCCCGGTCGGCGCGGACCTCGGCCAGCCCGGCGCGCAGGCTCGCCCACCAGCCGAGCTCCCCCTCGTCGTCCGCCCCGTCGTCGTGCCCGCCGCTCTCCGGCGCCCCGGCGACCGCGTCGGCGGTGGCGCCGGCGTCGGCGGCGTCGGCGGGGACGGCGGGGACGGCGGGGACGGCATTCGCGGCGGGGGCCGCGGCGCCGGCGGCCACGGCCGCGTCGTCACCCGGGGTCGCGGCGACGACGGTCGCGCTCCGGCGGTGTTCCGGCAGGCGGGTGGCCACGGCGGCGGCGAGCAGGCAGGCGAGCACGCTGGCCGCGCCCACGGCCGGGTAGCCGCCGACGGCGAACGCGGGACCGGCCAGCAGGATCGAGGCGAGCACGCCGAACGTCTCGGCCGTCTTCGCCCGGCCGATGACGCGGGCGTAGCGGCCGGCGGCGCCGAGCCGGGCGAGTTCGGTGAAGACCAGCGCCTCCAGCGCGCCCGAGGCGAGCGCCCCACCGGCGCCCCAGAGCACGAACCCGACGGCGAAGGCCGGGTACGAGGGCACGAGCGCCCAGAGGGCGAAGCCGGCGGCGGTGACCACCGGCGCGAGGGCGAGCAGCAGCCGCCGGGACACCGCGTCGGCGAACGCGCCGGAGGGCACCTCCAGCAGGATGCTGGCGGCCGACCAGATCACGAACAGCGACGAGATCTGCCACACCGACAGGCCGGTGTCGCTGAACAGCAGCGCGTACAGCGGGTAGAGCAGGACGAGTTCGCTGAGGAACGCGTACCCGTAGAGGGTGGCCGCCAGCCGGCGGACGCGCGCGTCGGACACGCGCGGAGGGTGGACAGTCATGGGACCTTCCTGTGGGGACGAAACGGACGCCGGACGTACGGCGACCGCGGCGGCCCACGGCAGTGGCCCCTAGCAGTGCATCAACATCGCCATGTCATGTCGGCGATGGTAGTCGCGCCGGCCCGGACGGTCACGCCCTCAGCCGGACACACGACGCCGGGGTGGGGTCCGCAGCGGATCCCACCCCGGCGTCGGCGCGCGGTCAGCGGCGGCGCTGCTCGCCGTCGAGCGGCGGGATGACCATGGTGGCCTCGCTGTCCTCACCCGCCGGCCGGGACACGGCGCCGCCGGGCGAGGTGACCTGGGTGGCGTCCGGGTCGCCCTGCCGCGGCACGGGCACCGTCGGGTCGGCGTCGAGGCGGGGGCCGGAGACCACCTGCGTGGCGTCGGGGTCCCCGACGACCCGCGGGCCGGACACCACCTGGGTGTCGTCCGGGTCGCCGTCGGTGGCCGCCGCGGCGAGGTGCGCCTCGCTGTCGCGGCGTCCGGCCTGGTAGGCGCGCGCGTGCGTGGCGATCAGTCGCGACTCCTGCTCGGCCCGGCTCAGCCACGACTCCCAGCGGCTCTGCATGGGACGGACCAGCCCGCCGCCCACCCCGACGACGAGGATGCCGCCGACGGTGGCCAGCACCGCGATCAGCACCGGGGTGGTGACCGCGGTGGCCACGCCGATCTGGTTGAGCGCGGCGATGACGCCCAGGCCGAGGATGAAGACGGAGGCGACGGTGGCCAGGAGCCGGCCGTACGACAGCCCGCCCAGGGCGCCGCTGATGATGTCCTTCACCGCGTTGGCGATGGCCGCGGCGACCACGACGATGACGATCGCGACGAAGGCGCGGGGCAGCCAGGCGATCACGCCCGCGATCAGGTCGGAGATCGGGTTGGGACCCCAGATGCCGAAGGCGAGCTGGAGGGTCACCAGCAGCACCCCGTAGTAGGCGAACTTGGCGACGATGTCGCTGGCGTCGTACCGGGAACGGGCCAGGGCCCGACGGATCCCGCCGCGCTCCACGGCACGGTCGAAGCCCACCCGCTCCAGCACCTTGTCCACGATCTTCAGCACGGCCTTGGCGATCAGCCAACCGGCCACCAGGATCGCCACGAAGGCGACGGCCTTGGGCAGGAACAGCATCACCGACCGGAGGGCGTCCCCCACCGCGTCGCCGAAGTTGTCTCTCATCGGTAGTCCTCCACACGGCATCCGGGTTCGTCCGGCCCGACCTACCCCCGGCCGCGACCGGGGAAACACCCGCTCAGCTGCGCCTGCAGTCGTAGGACACCGGGGTCTGGGCCTGCACCGGAGCCGGTGAGGTGATGTTGACCGTGGCCGTCTCGGTCGTGGTGCCCACGCCGCTGAACGTCCAGCGCAGCGTCAGCGCGACGGTGCGCTGGCCCCGGCCGACCCGCTCGGTCAGCAGGCTGCCGGGCGCGCTGCCGGTGCGCAGCCACTGGTAGCGGATCTTCCCCGCCCGACCGTTGGTCGACACGGTCGCGACCACGTCGACGGTGGCGTCGCACCGGTCGCCGGCCGGCTGCGGAACAGCCACCGACACCCCGGTCACCTCCAGCGGGCTGATCCGCTGCCAGAGGTAGAGGCCGACGGCGGCGAGCAGCACGACGGTCAGCAGGGCGGACAGCACCGAGGTCACCGTCCGCCACGCCGACCGGCGCCGCCGCGGTGGCGTCGGCCAGGCGGGCGCCGGTGGCGGGGTCGTCGGCACGCCCGGCCCGAACCGCATCTCCCCGCCGGACGGGGCGGCGGCCCCGGTGGGCCCGCCGAAGAGCGTCCCCGGACCGGGCCCGGTGGCACGCCCGGTCCCGATCCCGTGCCCGGCCCCCGTGGCGCTCCCGACGGTCTGCTCCCGGGGTGCGGGACGGGCCGCCGGCCACGTCCCGGTCGCCCCGCCGAGGGCGCGCTGCGGCATCGTCGGCTCGCCGTGGGCCAGGTGCGCGGTCGCCTCACCCGGGGCCGCGTTGGCCTCCTGCCGGATCAGGCGTGCCGTCGGCTCCCCCGCCGCCAGATGCACGGTCGCGTCCCCCGAGGGCAGGTGCGCGGTCGGCTCGGCCGGCGGCTGCGGTCGGTGGACGTCGAGGCGGGCGGTTTCGGCGGCGTCCTGCGTCCGTCGTGGGATGGGCAGCGCCTCGGTGGGGTCGTTCGGCTGGGTCACGGCGGCCCGTCCTCCGTCGTCGTGGTGGGCATCGAAGCGTCCGGGCTCAGCCCGGCGTGCAGTAGGAATGCAGCGTCACGTACACCGGCGAGCCCTGGGCCGAGGTGTTGCCGGCCTCGTCCACGGCGACGACCCGGACCGGGATCCGGGTGCTGTCCGCCGGCCGGGGCAGGTCGCCCACGACGCCCCGGAACACCCCGCGCGCACCCGACGTCATGGGCACCTCGGTGGTACGGCCGTCCACCGTGTACCGCAGGCTCACCCTCAGCTCCCCGGCGGCCGAACGGTCGTCGGCGACGAGCGCGGACACCGTGCTGGACGTGGGTCCGTACGGGCAGCCCCGGGGGTCGAGTTCGCTCGGGCTGGCCGTCACCCGGCCGACGGAGGGCGCGACGGTGTCCACCGGCGCGGCGCTGACGCTGACCGACGGGGTCGGTGGGGCGGGGACAGGGGCAGGGGCGGACGTCGCCGGGGCGCCCGTGTCGTCCGGTGCCGTCGTGGTCGGGGCCGTGGCCGTGGCCGGCGGCGTCGGCGTCGGCGTCGCCCCGGACGTCGGGGTGGCCGGCGCGGACGGCACGCCCGTCGGGGCGAGCGGCGCCCCGGGCGCGGCCGTCGCGGCGGTGGGCGACGGCTCCTCGCGGCCGGTGTAGCTGAGCCCGACGCCACCGAGCAGCAGGGCCGCCGCCAGCCCGCCGCCGGCCAGCGCCGCGCGGGCCCGGCCGGATCGTAGCCACGTCCACCGGCCCGTCCCCTCGTCGAACGCGGTGCTGGCCAGGCTGGTGGCCCCGCCCGTGCCGTCCGGGAACGGCAGGAGAGCGGCGAGCAGGGCTGCCCGTCGGGCCAGCTCGCGCAGGCCGCGCTCCTCCCACCGGCGGCCGTACGCCTCGGCGGCCAGCCGGTCGAGCAGGGCCAGGAAGACCTGGGCGGGTTGCGGTCGCTCGGCCGGTTGCTTGGCCATGCCGTGGCGCAGCAGGTCGTGCACCGGCACGGGGGCCGGGTCGGTGGGGATCGGCGCACGGGCGTGCTGCTGGCGCAGGGTGGGCAGGTCCCGCCCGTCGAAGGGCGGCCGGCCGGTGAGGCACTCGTAGAAGGTGGCGGTGGCCGCGTAGATGTCACAGGCCGGGCTCGCCGGCGCGCCCGTCCACTGCTCGGGCGCCATGTAGCGGGGAGTGCCGGTGACGCTGGCCCCCGAGCTCTCGCCCACCGGCATGGCGATGCCGAAGTCGGCCAGCTTGCTGGTGCCCTCGGCGGTGACCAGCACGTTCTCCGGCTTGTAGTCACGGTGCACGACGCCCCGGGCGTGCGCCGCGGCGAGCCCGGCCAGCGAGCCCTTGAGGACGCAGAGCGCCGACTCGGGTGTCGTCGGCCCGTGCGCGCGCAGCATCTGCCGCAGCGACACGCCGTTGACCAGCTCCATGACGATCGCCGCCCCACCGGGCGACTCGACGTACTCGTAGAGGCGGGAGACGTGCGGGTCGTCGATCCCGGCCAGCAGCCGCGCCTCCGCGCGGAACGCGGTGCGGAACGCCGGATCGTCGCCGATCACGCCGGTGAGGTACTTGATCGCGACCGCGGTGCCGGTGGCGTCGTGCACGGCGAGGTCCACCCGCCCGGACGCCCCGGCGCCCAGCTGCCGCACCGGGCGGTAGCCGGAGACCTGCCAGCCGCTCACGCGCACACCTCCCCCGTCGCGGGGACGGTGGGGCCGCCTCCGGTCGTCATTGTGGTCGCGGAAGCCGGCGCGGCCATCGGCGCAACGGCTGCTTCCGGCCCCCGGACGTCCGGGACGTCCCGGCGGGTGGTGGCATGGTCGGTTACGGACACACGCCACTGGTACCACCCGCCGGCAAGCGCACCGCGCTCCCACCCGCCGACTCGACTAGGGTGCAGGCCGTGGGCAGCGAGGCGACTCCCGATGCAGCGACCCGTCGGCCGATGACGACCCGTCGGTGGCTCACCGTCCTGTTGCTGACGATGACCGCCCTGGTCCTGCTCGGCGGCGGCGCCGGCGCCGCCGCGCTGCGGCACACCGCCGGGGTCTCCAACCACCTCGCGGACCGCGTCGCCCCGGCCCGTACGGCGGTCGGCCAGCTCGACAGCGGCCTGCTCGCCCAGGCGGCGGCCGTACGCGGCCACGTCGTCACCGCCGACCCGCGTTTCCTCGACTCCTACCGGCAGGACGTCGAGAGCGAACGCGCGACCATGTCCCGGCTGCGCGGTCTGCTCGCCGGTGAACCGGAGGCGTTGGCCGACCTGGACCGCGCGCAGCGGCTGGCCGACCGCTGGCGCACGGAGTTCGCCGAGCGCCTGCTCGCCTCCCGGCAGGCCGGCAGGACGCCGGAGGAGCTGGCGCCGCTGGTGACCGGGGACGCGGACACCTTCGCGGCGGTCCGCGCCGAGCTGACCGGGCTGGTCGGTCGCCTGGACGGGATCCGCGACGCCGGCCGGGACGACCTCGACGCCGCCCGGGCGCTGCGGGACCTGACCTTCGTGGTGATCCTGGCGGCCCTGCTGCTGTGCGGGATCGTCGGCTCCGTGCTGGTACGCACGAGGGTGCTGCGGCCGCTGGACCGGCTGGGCGCCTCGGTGCGCCAGGTCGCCGGCGGCGACTTCCGGCACCGGCTGCGGCCCGACGGTCCCGCCGACATCGCGCGGCTGACCAGCGACGTGGAGACGATGCGCCGCACGGTGGTGGAGGCGTGGGAGCGCAGCCAGCACGACCGCGACGCCCTGGAGCAGCAGGCGGCCGAGCTGCGCCGCTCCAACGAGGACCTGGAGCAGTTCGCGTACGTCGCGTCGCACGACCTGCAGGAGCCGCTGCGCAAGGTGGCGTCGTTCTGCCAGATGCTGGAGCGCCGCTACGGCGACCAGCTCGACGACCGGGCCCGGCAGTACATCGGCTTCGCCGTCGACGGGGCGACCCGGATGCAGGAGCTGATCAGCGACCTGCTCACCTTCTCCCGGATCGGCCGGGTCTACGGCGACCTGCGGGACGTCGACCTGACCGAGGTGCTCGCGCGGGCCGAGGCGAACCTGTCCCGGGCGGTCGAGGAGTCCGGCGCGACGATCACCCGCGACCCGCTGCCCACCGTGCGGGGCGAGCCGACCCTGCTGACCATGCTCTGGCAGAACCTGCTGGGCAATGCCGTCAAGTTCCGCAGCCCCGACCGGACGCCGCTGATCCGGGTGACGGTGGCGGACACCCCGCAGGGCTGGTCCTTCGCCGTCGAGGACAACGGCATCGGCATCGAGCCCCGGTACGCCGAGAAGATCTTCGTCATCTTCCAGCGCCTGCATCCCCGGGGGACGTACCCGGGCACCGGCATCGGGCTGGCGGTGTGCAAGAAGGTCGTCGAGTACCACGGCGGGACGTTGAGCCTGGACGAGACGTACCGCGACGGCACCCGCTTCGTGTTCACGCTGCCGCGGGTGCCGGCGGCGGCCGTACCCGGGCAGCCGGGCGAGCCTGCGGCGGAGTCGACGGCCGTGGCCTGAGCCTCTCCGGCCGGCCGGTCCGCCGCGCCCGCCGGATCGGGGCTCACGCCGGTCCGGCCGGCACGACGGACGCCCACGTCGCGTGGCGGGTCCGCCGCGGCAGCCGGCCGGTCGACGCCGGCCGACCCGCCAGCGTCGACACCGCCGCGCCGCCTCACCGGACGTGGTCACACTCCGGGAGGTTGTCCAGGTTGTTCGGCGACGTGTCGTCGGCGACCGTGCGCAGGTAGGGCCGGCCGCGCTTCGGCCGGACCACCCGGATGGCCGTACGCTGCGTGCCGGGCTCCTGCACGAAGAACGCGAACCGGCCGCTGCCCATCAGCTCGATCGCCTCCAGCACCGGGATGAGGAAGTGGCTGCCGTCGCCGTTGTACCCGCCGACGGCGACGGTCGTGCCACCCGAGGTGCGCAGGCAGCTCACCCGCACCGGCACGGCCGCATCGTGGTACTCGGTGTCGGCGGCCAGCGCCACCTGCAGCCAGCCCTCGCTCGCCGTCGAGGGCTCGTTCGGCAGCAGCGCGTCCGGGGTGCTCGGCACCACCACGTCGGTCCGCCACGTGCCCGGCTCGGCGCGCCGGTGCCAGTGCCACGAACCGCGCACGTCCTGCGGCAGCGGTAGGCGGGTCGTCTCCACGTCGTGCAGGACCGGGCCGTAGCGCAGGGCCGGCGACAGCCGCGACAGCGCCGACGATGTCCACTCCCGCAGCAGCCCCACCGACTTCTGCGGCACCAGTCCCGCCGTGACGTGCACGTCGGAGCCGGGCACCATCAGCAGGGTCAGCGGCACCGGCACCCCCGGGTTGACCGTGAACACCCCGGAGGTGTCCACGTACGGCGAGGTGATCGGGTCGGCGCCGGGCAGCGCGGCCGCCCCGCCCTCATCGGGGAGCCCCGGCGCGAGCAGTGCCACCGCCGGGTCCACGATGTGCAGCCGGTCCATGTCGTCACCGACGCAGTACGCCAGCAGCCCGTCCTGCGACCGCGACAGCGTGCCCAGCCGCACCGGGACGCCGGTGCGCGCGTTCTCCGGGGGCTGCCGCGGATCCTCCACCTCCACCTTCAGGTAGGCCCGCACCACCGCGACCGGCCGGCCGAGCAGCAGCGCCAGGTGCTCGTCACCGGCCCGGCCGGTCACGTCCACCGTCCACCGGGTCGTGTCCAGCACCCGCAGCAGCGACTCCAGCGCGCTCTGCGCCGCACCGGCGGGGTCTCCGCCCGCCCGGGCGGTGGCCAGCGCGTGGTCGGCGGCCAACATGCGGTCGGCGAACCGGGCCAGCAGCGGGTTCGGCAGGAACCGGCTGGGCGGCGCGCCCAGGGTCGCCGGGCGACCCGGGTCCTCCTCCCACGCGGTCACCGTCTGCGGGTCCGGACGCAGCCGCCCGTAGCCGTTGCCCCTGTCGTCGAAGAACTCCAGCGTGCGGTCCACCGACGACGGCACCAGGTACCCGCACACCGGGCTGACGCCCGCGTCCGCGTCGCGTGGCGCGCCGAGCGCGTCGGCGAAGCGCAGCAGCACCCGGGCCGGGGCGGTAAACCGCGGTCGCAGGCCGGCCAGGTCCGGGTGGCCCGGCACGGCGAGCGTCACCCCGTGCGACACCGGCGCGGGTGTCGCCACCGACGGGCCGAGAACCTCCAGGAACCGGCCGTAGCCGTCGACCAGGCGGGCCCGGTCCAGCCGCAGGAACCCGGCCCGCAGGGCCACGAAGTCCGCGGCGCGGGGAGTCTGCGGCGGCTGCGCGGCGTCGGTGGCGTTGGGCGCGTCCACCACGAGGCCGGTGGCGTCGCGGCGCAGCTGCTCGGCGATCCCGACGAGTTCGCCGGAGAGCAGGTCCCGTTCGGCGTCCTGCGGGTCGATCGTGCCGTCGAGCAGCGTCGCCGTCGACGCCGACAGCATCACCCGCCCGCGCAGCGTGCGACCCGTCTCCGGCGCCGGTTCGGTCACCGCGGCCGGCAGGTCGAAGTCGACCTCGCCCAGCGGCCAGTCGTGCGCCCCGCGCGGGGACGGCAGGTAGGTGGCCGACCACTCCAGCAGCAGCGGGTTCCACGGCCTGCTCGGCGGGGTCACCCCCACCGGGCTGGGCAACTGGCCGTCGACCACGGCGCCGGCCGGCGGCTGCGTCGGGTCCCCCGTGCCCGGGTCGAACACCGCCCACCACGCGGCCCGCGCGGCGGCCACCGGCGACGGCTGGGTGTCGGTGGCCAGCGCCAGGTCGGGGGCCGATCCCGGGTCGATGCTGGCCAGCTCTACGAGCAGGTCCGCGGCCACCGCCGGCACGCCGTACTGCGGCAGCAGCCCGGCGAGCGGGTCGGCCGGCAGCACCGCCGCACCCCGACCGGCGTCGCCGCCGGCCACGCCGAAGCCACGTACGGTCTGCCCGTCCACCCGGCACAGCAGGTTGCCCAGGTTGGAGTAGCGGCCGTCCGCGCCGTGCTTGGGACTGCGCCCGCCGCCGGCCACCACCAGCGCCGGCTCCAGCGCGTGCCAGACCCGTGGCCGGGTCCGTTCCACCTGCACGAACGACCCGTCGCCGGCGGCGCCGCCCGAGCCGGTCGCCGGCTGCCAGATGTACTCGTTGCCCGCCGCCGCCGGGGCCGAGCCGAACCGGCTCTGGTGCAGGGAGGCCTCCAGCCGGGCGGGACCGTCGGCGCTGGTCACGTCGGACAACGCGCCCTGCAGCAGCGCCTCGACCAGGCGGGCGGCGTCGGCGGGGTCGTCCGGTTCGGCGGCGACCGCCGCGAGGGCCTCGGCGAGGGTCTCCCCCAGCGCCACGGCCACCGTGTCCGGCGTCGGACGGTAGTCGCTCTCCCGACCGAGCAGGCCGCCGTCGCCGGGCCAGTTCGGCTGCGGCCATCCGATGGACACCGCCGCCGCGTGGTAGACCGACCGGTCCGGCACCGGCTGGTCGGGGCGGCGCGGCGGGTGGACCTCCCAGCCGAGGTCCTCCATCCGCTCGGCGTACTCCGTCTCCTGGGTCACGTGCAGTGGGTCGCGGGCGGGATCGGTGTACCAGCCGAGCACCAGGTACGCCACCGGCCCGGTCACCCCGGTCAGCTCGTCGTGCAGGGCGAACCGGTGGGTCACGTTGTCGTAGTAGCCGGCCCAGCCGAGGTCGCCATGGCCGAGCGCGGTCAGCGGGGACTTCGGCGCTGCTCCGGGGGTCGGCAGGGTGGGGCCGGTCAACGCCCGGTCCACCCGCACCGGGTCGATCGCGCCCGCGTACGGCAGCAGCCACGCCTCGACCGCTCGCGGACCGGGCGTCGCCGGGCCGGAGATCCGCACGACCAGCCACCGGTCGGGCACCGGCGGGAACGTGGTGGCGCCGGTGTCGTCGGCGATGCCGCGGGTCAGCCCGTCGGGCAGCCCCCAGTGCAGGTGCGCGCCGGGCGGTCGGGCGGTCTCCCGCGTGCTGAACGGTTCGGGCAGCACGTCCTGCTGCACCCGGCCGCTGGCCGGCGGGGTCGGCCGGGTCAGCGCCGTGCGCGCCCAGTCGGACGCGTCTCCGGGTTCCCGCAGGACCAGGACGTCGAGCGCGACCGGCACGAGGACAGTTGTCACGGAAGGGGCTCCCTTGTTCGAGGCGGGCCTGACGGCGGTCGGGCCGGCGGTGACGCCGAGGATCAGGCCGGCGGGGTGGAGGCGCCGAACCGCTGCCGCGACGGTGCCTGGAGCAGGGACAGGGCCACGGCGGCGCCGCCGCGCGGCTGGGGCAGGGGATGCGCCTGGTCGAGGTTGTGGGCCAGGCCGGCGACGTCGACGACGCCGGGCACCGGGCCGGGACGCATCGGCACCGGGACGCTGCCCAGGTCCGGTCCCGCGCCGTCGCGGATCGGCGCCCGCCAGCCCGTCCCGTCGGCTTCCAGGCCGAACTGCACGCTCTGCGGCGGTTCCTCCAGCCACACCAGGCGAGGGGCGCCGCGGAACAACGCCACCAGCACCGACGGCGACAGCCGCTCCAGGCGCAGCAGCTCCACCACCAGGTCGGGTCGGGTGCGGGCCAGCTCGTCCGGGTCGACGCCCGGTCGCACCACGGCGGGGTCGTCGCTGTGCCAGGCCCGTACCTCCATGCCGGGCCAGGCGCTGACCAGGGACGAGCGGAGCAGGAACCCGGTGACCGGGACCGGCGCGGCCGCCCCGGCGGTGAGTTCCCCCGCGGCCCGGGCCTCGGCGAGCAGGTCGGCGGCGACCGGGATCGACATGCGGGTGCGCTGCACCTCCCGCACCAGCGGCAGTTGCTCGGTCACCGCGGCGGTGACCTGCGGCAGCAGCGTGCGGGTGCCGGCACGTTCCCGGCTGCCGTCACCGCCGACGGCCAGCGCCCCCGCCCGCAGGCACTCGAGCCAGCCACCGTCCAGCCGGAAGAACCGGATGGACTCCGACGGCAGCAGGCGGGCGTCGGGCACGAGGTAGCGGAACGGCAGGTCGTGCAGCAGGCTCCAGCGGGCCAGCACGTGCTCGACGTACGGCGGCAGCGGCGGCGTACCGGCGGTCGCCGCCACGGCCGGCTCGGCTGCCGCGGCCAGGGCGCGGGCCCGCGGCACGGGCCCCTCGGCGGCCTCCGCGGGCGGGCCGACCAGCGCGCCGAGCCGCTCGGCGAGCAGCCGGCCGCCGGCGGACAGGTGGGTCGTCACGACGGTTCTCCTTCCGGGCGCGGCTGGCGCCCGATGACGGTGGCGCCACCCGGGTGTGCCTGCCACAGGTCGGCGCGGGCGGTGCGGGACAGCAGCCGCTGCGCGAACGTCTCGCCGAGGGCGGCGAGGGGTTGGTCGGCGACGTCGGCGGTGGCCACCGCGCGGTGCGACAGGGTGCCGGAGGCGGCGTACGAGCGGGCGCTGTCCTCGCGGAGGCTCGCCGCGCTGCCGGCGCGGGCCGCGTCGTCGGCGGCACGGTGCCAGGCCACCACCTCGCGGATGAACCGGCCGTCGGCGGCGGCGAGGAGCCGGCCCAGCTCGAACGCGGCGTCGCCGGTCGCGTCGCCCGGCCCCGCAGGCAGCGGGTCGGGCGCCGCGCCGAGCAGCGGTGGACGGTAGCCCATGGTGGCCGGTGTGCCGTCGCGGCGGACGGCGCTCAGCGCGAGCGCCCCGTCGGCGTCCACCAGCGGTGGCTGCCCGGCCGGCGGGGCGCCGAACGCGTCGAGGTCGAGGTGTGCGGCGACGTGTTCGAAGGTGCCACCGGCGGAGCTGGTCACGAACGGCCAGGACGCCAGCACCAGCAGCGTGGGCACGCTGGTCAGGTTGGTCTCCCAGACGTCGTCGCGGGCCTCCAGCGACACCAGGCAGGCCGTGTACGGCGTGGGCGTGGCCCCGCCCAGCGGCAGCCGGTTGGCGGTGACCACGGCGAACCAGCCGTCGTCGTCGCTGCCGGCCAGCGCGGTGTCGGCGACGTTGACCTGGCGGACGTGGGTGAGCAGCCGGACGTCGGCGCGGCTGGGCAGCAGCCCCCGGAACGTTGCCAGGTCCTTGGCCCGCAGGCCGACGACGGCCCGGTTGCCGTCGACCGGCTCGATGCCGTTGAGGCGGGTGAACACCGCCTCGCCGACGAGGGAGCGCAGCGTCCCGGTGGTCAGGCTCGCCTCGTCGGCCCGGACGACCAGCAGTGCCAGCCAGGGGGTGCCGTCGCCGAGCCGCCGCTCCCACGGCAGGGCGCGTCGGCCCAGCACCACGTGCGGCAGGCGGTCACCGAACGCGCCCACCGCGTCCCGGGGCGGGTGCTGCCCGGCGACCTCGGTGGCGTCGAGGACGAGCCGCGGCGCGCCGACCTGCACGTGGATGGCGTGCTCGGGTGGTGCGGTCTGCGCGGTGCCCCGGTCCGTCACCTCCAGCCTGCTCCTGAACCGGTAGGTGCCGGCGGTGAGCGACGGCGTCACCGTGTCGTGCAGCCGGATCGAGCCCGGCGCGACGGGGGTCTGCGTCATCACGCCTCCGTTTCCTCGTCGTCGAAGGCGACGAACGCCGCCGCTGGTGCCGGGACCGCCGGCTCGGTCGCCGTGGCCGCCTCGGCGCCGGCGGTACCCGCGGCCGACCGGGCGGCGGCAGCCGGCCGGTCGGGCACAGCCGCGGGCCTGGTGACCCGGGCCAGTTCCCGCCGAGCGGCGGTGCAGTCCGTGTCGACGGCGTGGTCGGGGGTGCCGATCACACCGGCGACCCGCCAGCCGTCCCCCGCCACCACCTGCACCGAGATCGCCTCGGCGTCGCGCTCCGCGTCGACCGTCAGCAGGATGCGGTGCGGCTGGTCGACGTCCGGTGCGTCCTCCCGGCTGCTCACCCGTACCCCGTCGAGTTCGATGCGGACGTCGGCGAGGCTGGCGGTGGCGGACACCGGGTCCAGGGACACCACGACCGTGCGGGTCGTGGCGGGAAGGTTGGTGACCAGCCCGTCGACGCCGGCGGAGAGCAGCGCCGCGGGCACCGGCACGTGCTCGCCGGCCTGGCGGTAACGGGCCGGCGGGTGCCACGGGTGTGGCAGCAGGACGGTGGCACCCGGCGCGACGAGCACGCCGTCGGTGACCGGGACCAGCGGTGTGTCGGCGGCCCAGCCGGCGGCGGCGCCGGCCGCCGGGGTCACCACCACGCGGGCGGCGTCGGCGGGCACCCGGGCGCCCGCCCGGGCCGGACCGTCGCTGAGCGGCGCGCCGGTGCCGGTGAAGGTGACCAGCCGCAGCGCCGTCGGTCCCTCGTCGAGGCGCAGCCGCAGCCCGCCGGTGCCGGAGGTGTCCCAGACCTGGGTGTCGCCGATCGGCAGGGCAGCGCCGCTGTCCTGTCCCGTGCCGCCCCGGGCGGCGGCGCGGGGTTCCGCCGGCGCCGCGCCGCGGTGCTGGTCGGCGGAGACGGTCGCGCGCAGCCTCGGCCCGGCCGGTGCCGCCTGGGTGCGGCGGGCCGAGGTGACGGCGGTCCCGGCCGGGACGATGGTGCGGCGCAGGCGCAGCACCGACGGCGCCGGCGCGGCGGCGCCGGGGACCGACAGCGGCAGGTGCCGCTGCGTCTCCTCCTCGATCATCGTGGCCAGGGCCACGTCCGGCAGCACGCCGGTCGCCTCGGAGACGGTGATCGGGGCGGCCAGGCCGACCGACGACAGGGCCGAAACCATGGTGGGAGTGGCGCCGCCCCTCGCCGTGCCGGCGAGGGCACTGTCCCACAGGCCGCCGGGGAACCCGGCGGTGGCGGTGGACAGCCGCAGCGACTGCAGCTGCCCGGCGGGCACGGCGGGCCAGTTGGCGCCGACACGCTGTTCTACCGTGACGACCAGGGTCGCGCGGGTCCTGCCCATCTTCGGCCCGGCGGGGACGACGTCGACCTCCCGCCCGTCGGTGTTGTCGTCGGCGCGGCCGCTGCCGGTCAGCCGCCATCCGTACAGCGGCATCAGCGACTCGACCCGGACCGCGAACTCCGGCGCCACCGACCACGGGCGCTCGGCGGTGCCGTCGGGGCGGCTGCCGACCGCCGGCGGCAGGGTGCCGGCGGTGACGGTGCCGCTGGTGGCCGGTCGGGCCGCGCCGCCGCCGAGGTACTTGACGGCGACCGCGTTCCAGTCGAGGAACGGCTGCTGCTGCGCCTTACCGAACTTGACGGTGACCGAGGCGATGGCCAGGTCGACCGTGACGGTGCCGTGCAGCGGCGGGCCCTGGATGCGTACCCGCGCGCCGAGGGACACGCTGACCTTGATCCGGGCGCAGGCGAAGAAGCACACCTTGATGGTGAAGCGGGCGCCGACGCTCACGCTGGCGGTGATGTCGTAGGTCAGCGGGTCCCACCGCAGGAACACGTCGAGGGCGGCGATGAACCAGACCCGCACGGGTGAGCGGTCGTACGACGCCTCCAGCCGGCCGCCGAGCATCACCGCCGACGGGGTGAGGGTGAAGTACGCCTCGCCCTTGACCACCACTCCGCCGCCGACGGACCAGTGGAACCCGACGCGGGGCACGTCCGGATAGTGCGCGGGCTTGTTGAATCGAGGGTGGTAGCCGCCGATGGAGAGCAGCACCTCCGGCCGGTCGAACCACACCACGAAGGCGAACCCGCCGGTGACCTGGCAGTCGCGGCTGAGCAGCCACGAGTTGCGTGTCAGCGCCGCCCGGACGGAAAGCACCTTGTCGACCGTGCTGTAGCGGGCGGCCAGGGCCAGCTCGAGGTTCACCACCGCCGACTGTGTGTCGGGCAACGCCATCCGCATGAGGCCGAGCAGGCCGACCTCCAGTCCCCGGTCGGCGGAGACGTAGGCCAGGGCGGTGGTGTGCAGCAGCTGGAAGGTGGAGAACTTCACGCCGGCCGCGAGCCAGAACGCGCCCCGGGCGGGCGGAATGTCCTTCGACATCCGGGCCAGCGCCCCCATCGGGCCGCCGGATCCGCCGAAGCCGCCGTCGTCGATGGCCTTCACCAGCGGGAACGCCGGCACGCCCTGCGGGTCGCGGGGCACCATCAGCCGACGGTTGTAGCCGGCGCCGCCGGCGAGGCCCAGGACGTACAGGTACGGCGGGCCGCCGAGCGGGAATCCGACGGACAGGAACACGAACAGTGACGTGTAGTCGCCCAGGTCGTCGCGGGGCCGGGCGTACGAGCCGACGGCGGTCAGGCCGCGTCCGGCCAGGTCGACCGAGAGCATGCCGTCGTACTGCACGCCGTTGGCGCCGGTGACCTTGACCAGCCCGCCCGCGACCGACACCCCGGGCGAGCTGAACGACACGGACAGGCCCGCCAGGTCCACCTCCCAGGCGCTGAGGTCGGTCGGGTCGCGCAGCGGCACCAGCAGCGACAGGTCGTCGACGTCGAGGGTGAGCCCGGCGACGGAAACCCCGCCGTCGACGGAGACCCCGACCTTGCCCGGCCCGGAGGTGGCCGCCTTGTACAGCAGCGCCAGTTCGGCGATGTGCAGCGGGCCGTAGCTCCGGTTGATCTCGAACCGGGCCTCGGCCTTCCCGCCGAACAGCACCAGCCACCGGCCGCCGCCCCGGGCGACGAGCACGTCCAGGGGCGGATTCGCCGGGGTGGCGTCGCCGCCGCCGGTCTGCAGCAGCGACACCGCGACCGGGTTGGACCCGCCGTTGCCGGGGGCCATCGGGAACCCCAGCCCGTCGAGCATGACCGCGCCGTCGACCACGGTCGGCCGGTCCAGCGCCGCCGTGCCGGTCAGCGCCAGGTCGGCGCGGACGTGGGCGGCGACGGCGCCGAGGCGGAATCCGCCGGTCTCGACCAGCGCCCTGCCGGGCTTCGCGGCGGCCACCCGGATGCCGAGCCCGCCCAGCCGCAGCACCGGCCGCAGTTGCGGCGCGGCGGTGTCGGTGAGGTCCAGCAGGAGCACGCCCACGCCCCGGCCGGCCTGGCCCCAGCCGGCGTCGACGGTGTCGGGCAGCCCGAAGCGCAGGTGCACGGCGGTGTCGCCGGCGGGCAGGGCGAGCTCCCCGCGCAGCACGACGCCGTAGCGGGTTCCGTCGGTGACCACGGACAGGGCCAGGCCGCCCGGCACCGGCACGGCCACCCCGGCCACGGTGTCGAGGGCCCCGCGCAGCAGCCCGACGGGGGTGGGCAGGGCGGCGGCCATCCGCATCCCGTCCGGGGTGTCGACGGCCACGCCGGCGCCGGTGAGGATCTGCGCCGCGGTGCGCCCGCCGGACCACAGCGGCCGGCGCAGCCAGGGCTCGGCCGCGCGCAGGGCGAGCGTGCCGGCCATCGGCACGACCAGCCGCTGGGCGAGCTGCGTCAGCTCGGCCGGCCCGGGCAGCCGCACCACCGGCGCGAGCTGGACGTCCAGCTCGCCGGTGCCGGCGTCGTCGCTGCCGAGCAGACCGAGCCGCACGGCCAGTCCCGCCGGCGTGGCCTGCGCCGACAGCCGGGCGCGCAGGGCCACCCCGAGGCCCGTGTCGACGTACGCGCGGGCGGCCAGCTGCGCGGTGACGTGCGGGTGGGCGTAGCCGACCACCACGTCGGCGGTGACCGCGCCGGCCGTGACGTCCCGTACGGCCAGCCGCAGCGCCGGCGGCGAGGCGGCGAGGTCGGTGCGCAGCTCGACGCTGCCACCGAGCACGGCGACCCGCACCACCACCTCGCCCGGGGTGGCCGGTTCGGGCACCTGGGCGGCGCCCAGGACGCGGCGCAGCAGCGTCACGACGGCGGGTGCCGCGACCGCGCCGGCGCTGGCGAGCGTCCCGGCGGCCAGGTCCCGGGCGAGGTCGGCGAGCGCGCCGGTGCGGGCGGCGAAGCCGTGCGGCGCGGCGGCCGGGTCGTAGACGCCGAGCGCCGCGGCGACGGTGAGCGCGTCGTCGAGCACCGCGGGGCGCGGGGTGCGCGTGCCGACGCCCTCGACGAGCCGGTCGAGGACCTCCGGCAGCAGGCGCGCCCCGGCGGCCTCCACCAGCGCGTCCAGGCCGCTCACCGCCGGCAGCAGGGTGACCGGGGTGCCCAGCCCCGCCGGGGTGACGGCCACGGACAGGCCCGTGGCGTCGGCGCCCAGCCGCAGGTCGAGCGCGCCCCAGTCACCGGGCAGCGGCAGGTGCAGGGTCAGCTCGCCGCCCGGGCGCACCTGCCGGGCGCCGTCGACGTCCAGCCGCAGCGCGAGATCCAGGGTGGCCGCGCCGGCGTCGTCGGTCCACAGCACGATCGGGCTGTCCGTGCCCACCAGCACCCGTAGCGCCCGGTTCTCGGCGGCCCCGACGTCGAGCAGGTCGACGGTGACACCGCCGGGCAGGGTGAGGGCGTGCACGGGGTCGTCGGCCAGGCCCAGCGGGGCCGCGGCCAGGCGCAGCAGGCCGGCCAACGGCGTGGCCTGCGGCGGGGCGCCGGGCGTGCCGGCGAAGGTGTGCTGCAGCCAGGCTGCCGGGTCGGTCAGCAGCCCGTCCAGGGAGGCCACCCGCAGGTCCTCGCCGGTCAGCTGTTCGAGCAGGACGCCGAGCGCCCCGCCGACGAGCAGCCGGGGCAGCAGCGGGGCGAGCCGGGCGGGCAGGTCCGGGCCGGCGGGCGACAACCCGACCGGCCCGGACAGCCACGGCGCGGCCAGCGAGACCGCGCCGGCGGCGTCCCGAGTGAGGGTGACGCCGCCGACCGCGAGCGCGGCCCGCACCTGCGGGGCGGGGTCGGCCAGCGCCACGGTCGAGGAGCCGGTGAGGGTGACGCCGTGGCCGAGCCGCAGCCCGGTTCCGGTGGTGCGGGCGGTGAGCCGCCACGGTTGGGCCTGGAGCACCAACTCGACCGGCAGCCCGGCGACGCGCCGCCGCCACCGGCCGCCGTCGGCGGCGGTGTCGCGGACCAGGCCGAGCAGCCCGGCGGGGCGGTCGACCAGCGCGGGCAGCCGGGGCGCGAGCCAGCCGGTGGCGTCGGTGCGCAGCGCGGCCACCGCGTCGGCGAGCACGGCGGCCGGCCGGCCGGACGCGGCGCGGTGGATGACGCCGAGGGCGGCGAGCTCGTTCAGCAGCCGGGTCAGCCGGCCGTTGGCGGCGGCCGTCCGGTCGAGTTCCTGCACCAGGGCGTCGAGCAGCTCGGGCGAGCGGGGGTCGGCCAGGTGAACGGCGGCGGCCGACTCGCCGCGGAGGGCGGCGTCGTGCAGCACCACGTCGACGTCGGTCACCGGGCCGGCGGTTCCGGCGCGCACGGTGGCGCGGACGGTGAGGGCGCGGACCCGGGCGGGCATCGGGATGCCGGAGCCGGGCCCCCCGAGCAGCCACCCGTCGGGACGGGCGACGCGGATACGGACCTGCGCGGTGCCGGGCTCGGCCGGGGCCGCCGGGTCCAGCCCCACGGTGCCGAGCCCGAGGCGTACGTCGACGTCGACCTCGGGGTCGCCGTCCACCGGGGCGCCCAGGTCGAGGGCGAGCCGCAGGGCGGCGACCGCGTGGGTGGGCGGCGCGGCCGGTCCGGCCTCCTCGACCGTGTGCGTGGCCAGCGCGGCGACGAGCGCCGCCCGCAGGTCACCCGCTCCCCCGCCGCCGTCGACGTCACCGAGGCTGCCGTGCAGCGCGAGCGCCGGCACGCCGCGCAGGTCGACGGGGGTGCCGATCCAACGGGCGAACGCGGTGGCGGGCAGCGGGCTGGGGCGGGACTGCGCGCCGGACTCCCCGGCGGCGTAGCCGTCGAGCAGCCGACGCTGGAGGTTCAGGGCGGCGTCGAGCAGCGGCGCGGCCGGCAGGCCGGTCGGCGCCAGCACGCCGGCCAGCCGCACCCCCTCGGCCACCGCCGGCGCGTCCAGCGGCAGCAGGGCGCCGTCGAACGCGGTGCCGACGGTGATCAGGCCGAGCACCTGTGCGGGAACGGCAGCCGCGACCTGCCGGGCGACCAGCCCCAGGTAGGAGTGTCCGACCAGGACCGTGCGTACGCCGGGCCGGACCGTGCGCACCGCGTCCTGCACGTGCCGCAGGGCGGCGAGCGCGGTGGCGGCGGGCAGCGTGCCGTCGTCGGCGAGGTCCACCTCGTACCAGCGGGCGGTGGGCAGCGTGCCGAGGTCCACCAGGTGGGGCGGGGTGCCGGGGACCCGCAGGTTCACGGTGGCAACCTGGTCGGGCGGTACGTCGGCGAGCAGGTCGGCCCAGGGCCGCGACCCGGCCAGCGGTGGCGCGAGCAGCAGCACGGCCCAGTCGTCGCCGGCGGCGGCCGTACGGGCGGCGATCTCGTCGCGGAGCTGGGCGAGGGCCGCCGGCGCGGCGGTGAGGGTGTCGTGCGTGGCGGCGACCGGGGTGCCGGTTCGCCAGCCGGCCTCGGCAGGAAGCACGGCGCCGGCGGGCACCAGCCCGTCGCCGTCGGTGAGCACGCCGGCCAGCGCCCCGAGCGCCGCCGCGGCGTGGGTCGGGTCGACGCCGTCGAGCACGTCCGCGATCTCCGGCACGTACGCCCCGGCGGCCTCGGCCGCCTCGATGACGTCGGCCCCGGTGACGAGGATCGGGTCGAGCTCCTGCGGACCGTCGTCCTCGACGTCGGCGAAGCGGTCGGCCAGCGGCGCGATCACCCACTGCGCGGGCGGGCCCTGCGGCGCCAGCCAGGCGAGGAACTCCACCTCGTCGTCGCCGGCGCGGTGGAGCGGCACCCGCCAGGGCGCCGCCTCGGTGCCGCCGCCGGAGACGGGCAGGTCGACCTGCGGCAGGTCCTGACCGGGCAGGGCGGGCAGCCGGTCCGTCAGCGCGGCCTGCAGCAGCCGCAGCAGCGTCACCAGGTACGGCGTCCCGTCGTCGGTGCGAGCGTCCTCGTCGCGGGCCAGGTCGGCGAGCCACCGGCGCAGCGCGGTGCCGGGGTCGGCCAGCAGGGACGGCAGGTCGGCCGGGTCCGGGGGCAGCAGCGGCGGCAGGCCGGCCAGGCGGCCGGTGGTGCCCGGCCCGGCGATGCCGATCAGCGCCAGCAGGTCGCGGGCGGTCGGGCCGGCCCACGACTCGGCGACGCGGGCGAGCAGGCCGCGGGCGGCGCCCCACAGCGCGGCGGGGTCGATGCCGAGGCCGAGGTCGGGCAGGCCGGGGTCGATGGGGCCGGCGGGCGGCAGGGTGAGGTCGCCCAGCAGGTGGGCCACCCCGTCGACGGTGACGGCGAGGTCGCCGACGGTCGCGGTGACCGCCACCGGCGACCCGAGGGACCAGGCGACGTCGACGCGGACGCCGTCGGTGGACACGCGCACGGGCGCGCCGGTGGCCGGGGCCGGCGGGTCGAAGACGGCGGTGGCGCTGACCCCGCCGAGCCAGGCCGGGCCGGCCGCCCCGTCGAGCGGGATCGAGGCCAGCGTCGCGCGGACGTCCACCCGCCAGGGCAGGTGCACGTCGAGATGGGCGCCGCCGCGCAGGGCGAGTCCGAGCTCGACGACGGGCACGGCGGCGGTGCCGGAGTCCCACAGGACGAGGTCCAGCGCCACGGGGGCGCCCGGCGCGGCGGCGAGCGCGTCCAGCGGGACCCGCCACGGGTCGGCCGGGGTGCCCGTGCCGGTCACCACGGGTGTGCCGGTGCCCGCGAGCCGGGCCACGTCGCGCAGCACGCCGGGCCAGCCGTCGGGTGCCTGGCGCAGCTGCCGGTAGTAGGCGGCCAGCGCGCGGGTCGGCGCGGTGGTGAGCAGTCCGAGGTCGACGCCGGGGGTGGTGCCCAGCCCGAGCAGGCGCCGCAGCGCGGCGACCGGGCCGGCGACGGCGGGGCCGAGCCCCGTCTCGATGGCCTCCTCCAGCAGCGACTGCGCGGCGGAGGTCAACGACCGGGCGTCGGTCAGGTCGACCAGCTCGAGGTGGTGCGGGTCGTCGCCGATGGCGACGGTGACGTCGCGCAGTTCCAGCAGCGGGGTGATCGCCCCGCTGGCCGCCCGGTAGCGCAGGCCGGCGTGCAGCCCGCCGACCTGCACGGCACCGGCCGGCTCGCCGGCGGCCGGGAAGAGCCGGCCGCCGTGGGCGGGCGCGGCGACCAGCACGTCGAGGCGTTCGAAGAGCGTGACCGGGGCAGACCCGGTCAGCGGCACCACCAGCAGCACGGCGTCGCCGCGCACGACCGCGTCGAGCGCGCCGTCGCCGGCGTAGGTGACCCGGGCGCCGACCACGAGGGCGCTGGCGCCGGTGGCGGGTTCGGTGCGCACGGCCACGGTGAGGTCGACCGACGGCGGGCCGGCCACCACCGGGATCAGCAGCGGGTCGGCGTCGGTGGGCAGGTCGGTGCGCTCGGACGGGTCGGCGCCGAGCAGGCCGGCGACCGAGTCGAGCCAGCCGACCAGGCCGGGCGCGCCGTCCGGGGTCCGCGCGGCGACCAGCGCGGCCAGCCAGGACCGGAATGCCGCCGGGTCGGTGAGGTCGCCCAGCGGCAGCGGCACCAGGCCGGGGGCCAGGCCGAGCAGGCCGGGCAGGTTGGCCGCGACCAGCCGTACCGGGGCGGGCACGTCGTCGCCCACCTCCGCCAGCACGTGGCGCAGCAAGGCGGTGACGAGCAGGGCCAGCTGCGAGCTGTCCGCGGCCGGGTCCAGCACGAGCGGCTCGGTGGCGCCGGGCAGGCCCCGGACGGTCACGGTGACCCGGCTCAGCGCCTCGTCGGGCGGGGCGACCAGCAGTACGTCCGCCTCGACGCTGGCGCCGGAGTCGCCGAGCGGCGCCCGCGCGCGCAGCCGGATCGGGTGCGTCCTGCTGGCGGCGACGGGGGTGACGGTGCCGGCGGACGCCACGAGCAGGTCGAGCCGGGCGGTGACCGCGGGGCCGCCGGCGACCGGCCCGGCCTCGGCCTCGATCGCGAGGGTCAGCGGGGCGGATGCCGCCAGCCCGGTGCGCTCGACGACCAGGTAGACCTGACCCTTGCCGCCCTCGGCCAGCAGCGGCACGTGCCGGGCGACCCGGTCGGGCCGGCTGGCGGCCCCGGTCGCGAAGCGTGGCCGGGCCGAGGGCAGCAGCCCTTCGATGGCGCGCACCAGCGCGGCGCGCTGCACGTCGTTGGCGACCAGCTTGCCGACCCGTGTCCACGGGTCGGCGAAGAACTCCTCGACCAAACGGACGCGGCCACTGGACGGGGCCAGCAACCCGAGCGCGATGCCGAGGTCCTCGACCTCGGCGGGAATGCCGTCGACGTTGATCATGGACCCACCCATCCCGCGAAGCTTCCGGGCTCGGGGTCGAGCCCGGCCCAGCCGTTGGATTCATCGAAACGGTCGTGCAGCCCGGTGATCCGCATGTCCCGGTCCGCCTTGCCGACGAGGTTGCGTTCGGCGAGATAGTTGATCTGGAACAGCCGCAGCCAGGGCGCGCGCAGCGCACCGGAGGCGCCCTCGTCGAACGGGCGCAGTTCGGTGCGCATCGGCTCGGCCATCCGGGCGACGGCCCGCTCGGTGCGGTTGATCGCCCGGTCGATCGCCTCGGTCACCCAGAACGGCGCGTTGATGTGCTGGTCGATGACGAGCGCCGCGGCGTACTCGGAGGTGACGAAGTCACGGATCCGGTACTGCCGGCCGCGCACCAGCAGCTTCGCCTTGCCCAGCGGTTGCCGGGCGAGCCGCTCGAACCGCCACACGGCCGTCCACACCTGCACCAGGTCGTACGGCACGGAGCACAGCGAGGCCAGCCGGATCCGGCCGCACCACTGCGGGGCGAGGGTGTACGCCCTGCCCTTGGCGGACACGCCGAAGAACGCGTGCCGAGGCAGCACCTCGGTGACCGTGTCCGGGGGTTCCGGGAGCCGCTGCCGGCCGCCGCCGGGCGGAACCCGGAACAGCGTCGCGTACCGCAGCGCGTACTCCTTGCCCTGCCGCGCCGCGCCGGCGGCGTCGAACGCCTCCGGGTTGGCCGCGCGGACCTGCGCCTCGTCGGCGACCTCGGCCACGGCCTCCTTGCCGCCGACCCGCCACCACGGCTCGGTGTCCAGCCCGTACATGCCGAAGAAGAGGTCGTAGTGGTCCGGCGCGGCACGCTTGAACCGGGCGAGCAGGACGGGCAGTTCCTCGTTCAGGTGCGCCGACCACTGCTGGATGCCGGTGGACAGCGTGCCCTTGTCCGCGGCGCGCGCGGCGTCCAGTCGTCCCTCGTTGGGCGCGATCAGCTCGGTGACCCGCAGGCGGGCCCGCTCCTGCGCGGTGGTGAGCCCGATCGTCGCGGCGTTGTCCTGGATGAACCGGGCCGGGTCGAGCCGCCCGGCGTAGGCCGGACCGGTCCAACTGGTCCCGTTCTTCTGGGTGTAGCTGTCGGTGACGCCGACGCACAGGTCCCGGCCGAGGACCATGGTGTGCCGGCCGCCGGGGTTCTCGGTGGGTTGCTTCCAGGGGACAACCAGGCCCTGCGGTGCCGGCTTCCTCCCCTTGACCGGCGGCGCCGGCGGGACGGCGGGCAGCTCGTCGGGGACCACCGTGGGACCGACCACGTCCGGCGGCTGCCACCCGCCCGAGCCGGTGCGGGTCAGCCCGAGCGCGGGGCCGAGGGCGTCGCGGGCCTCCTCGGCGTCACCGTCGTCGGCCGGGCCGACGAGGGACCACAGGCGGCGCAGCAGCGCGTGCCCGGCGGTCACCCCGGCGAGGGTCGCCAGTTCACCGCCGGCGAGCCGGCCGACGACCGTGGCCGCCAGCTCTACGGCGTCCTGCGCGTCGCGGGCCTGGATCCGGCCCAGGATCTCGACGATCCGGAACACCGCCTCGAACGGGTTGCCGACCAGGTCCCGCTCGACGACGTCGGCGACCTCGGCCAGGTCCCGGCCGGTCGACCAGGCGGTCACCTCGGCGCGGAGGGCGACCGGGTCAGGAATCGGCAGGTGCTGGGCAGGCGCGTCGAGCGACGCCGGGAGCCCGGTGGGCAGGTTGTCGGCCCAGCCGGCCACGGTGTCCCAGTCGGTCACCCACTGCGCGCCGTCCGCCGCGATCTCCACCGGCACCGGCAGCCACAGGCCCGTACGCCAGGCGACCTGCCCGCCCAGCGCGGCCAGGTAGTCGCGGTTCCAGGCCCACAGGGCGCGGGCCACGCGCATCTCGTCGTACGGGGTGGCGTCCGGTGCGCCGCTCGGCTTGACCGTCCTCGTCAGCCAGTACGCGATCCCGCGCAGCGTCGCGCCCGGCCCCAGGAACAGCGACAGCGTCGGCCGCGAGGCCGGTGCGCCCCGGCCGCCCACGCGGTTCTGCAGGGTTCCCCGCACCGTCGTCGGCACACCGGCGGCGGAGCCGGCGGGCACCCGCAGCAGCACGTTGTAGGTCATGGGTGGCGTTGCCCCGGGATGGTCGGTCACCAGCCCGGCCGCGGCGACCGCCTCGGCGACCGCGGTCACGACTCGTCCACCCGGCGACCGCTGTCGGCACGCCGTTCACGCAAAGCCATCTTCCCCCCTCGGTTCCCGCCCTCCTCAGTGGATTCGGCGCGGGAGTCCCCGGAGGTTACGGATGATCGCCCGCGGATGACTGTCGCCCTTCAGACGTTGCCGGCCGCGCCGTCGCGAGACGGTCCGAAGCGCCAGACGGCGCCCACCGTTGCGGCACGCGGCCGCGCCACCCGGCCGACCCAGGTCGACGACTCGGCCGGTCCTCGGCTGACCGGTCGATCAGTCGAACGCGCTTTCCCGGCGCTGGGACACCCGACCGGTGGGCCACGTTCGACGGCCGCCGAACGTCGACCGGCGGCGGTCACCGACCGGTCGGTCAGTCGTGATGCCGGGAAGGCGACTCTCCACTTGTCGGCCCGCCGCCGTGATCCCGAAGGTTGCTCACGAGAACGTCAGTCATCCCGCCGGCGACCTGCGGCCACGCCCGTGCCGCACACAGCGACGCGCGACCTGGCCGGGCCGGGCCGCAACGGTCCGGCCGGCGGGGTGACGTTTCAGAGGAGGGGGACCGCTGATGGACACCGCCAGCATCGACGCCGAGTACCTGGTGGCCACGTTCGAGGAGGACGACGACCCGGAGCAGCTGATCGGCGACGCCGTCGACTACGACCTGCTCGCCGCACTGGAAGAGAGGGAGTGACGATGGGCGTGCACCTGGCCCCGACACTCCGCGTGCTGCGCGAGGAGATCAACACCCGCTGGCCGCACCGGGACAGGGCCTCCGACGGCTGGATCGGCGACGCGGCCCACCAGTCCCGCAAGTCCGACCACAACCCAGACGCCGACGACCGCTCGGTCAACGCGGCGGACTTCGACATCGACGGCATCGATCCGCTGCTGGTCGTCCGGCACTGCATCGAGCACCCGTCCACCCAGTACGTGATCTACAACCGGCTGATCTGGAGCCGTACCCGCGGCTTCCGGGCCGCGCGCTACACCGGGTCCAACCCGCACACCAAGCACCTGCACGTCAGCGTCAGCCACTCCCGCACCCTGGAGGACAGCCTGCGCCCGTGGGGGATCGCCACGGCACGGGCCGCCAAGCTCGGCGACCGGGTCCTGCGGGTGGGCTGCAAGGGCAGCGACGTGCGGGAGCTGCAGACCCTCGCCAACCGGCTGGGCGCCCGCCTCACCGCCGACGGGGTGTTCGGGCCGAGGACCACCGCGTGGATCCGGTCCTTCCAGAAGTCGAAGACGCTCGCCGTCGACGCGGTCGTCGGACCGAGGACCCTGGCCGCTCTCCGCGTGGCCACCAGGCCACCGGCGCCGCAGCCGGCTGGCCGGGCCCCGGGGTCACGGACCGTGCGCGCCGGCAGCACCGGCGAGGACGTGGCGTACGTCAAGCGTTTCGTCGGCGCGCGGCGGTGCGGACCGCCGGGCGCCCGCTTCGACGCGAGGACCGCGGCGGGGGTGCGCTGGTACCAACGGATGCGCGGGCTCACCGACGACGGCATCGTCGGCCGGCTCACCTGGGCCGAGATGGGCGTACGCGTCACCTACTAGTCGGTGCGGGTGGTGGGCCGGGTGCGCCCCCGGTCCCCCGCCCGCACCGAACCGCCCCGAAGAGCCGGGGCGCGCGATCGATGACCGGAATTGTCGACGGTGTGGCGGGGGTGCCACGCCCGGTGGGGCGGGAGTCCATGACCCATAGCTTGAGCGAAGAGGGCGTACGCGGGGCCGTCCTGGCGACCGTGGGTACCCGGCGGCCGACCCCGGTGGCCGTCACCCAGAGCCCGACCAGCCGCGTGCCGCACGACCTGTTGCTCGCGGCGCTGCTCGACGCCGTGGACGACCTCGTCGGGTACGCGCCCGAACTACAGCCGGCGCGCCGCCGGCTGTGGGCCATGCTGAACCCGGCGGCCGGCGCGGTAGCGCCCACCGCCCGGGCGATGGCGCGACGGGTCCGGGGCGTGGAGATGGCCTGGGCGGTGACCGTGGCGCTCGGCCCGACCCTGCGCCAGCTGGCCGACCTCGCCCGGCCCGGGCAGTACCTGCCTCCGTTCGAGGGACGGTTGCGCGGCAACCTGCACAAGGCCCGCCAGGCGTACTGCGCCGCGATCACCGAGGCGCTCGACGCCGAGCCGCCGTACCGGATCGAGGCCCTGCAGAACGAGGGCGACCGGCTGTTCAGGGTGTTCTCCGACGACATGCCACTGCTCTACCTGCACGACCGCAAGGGCCTGGAGGCCGTCGTCGGGCAGCTCGCCGACCAGGTCACCGACCTCGTCGCCCTGCGGGCGCAACGGCAGGACGACGCCCTGCCCCAGCGGGACGCGGACGCCGAGACGGGCGTCGGCATGACCGCCCCCGGGCAGGAGTGGTTCCTGCGCCGCCGCCTGCTGGCCGACCTTCAGGCGGTACGTGCCTATCCCTTCCACGACTACCTGCAGCCGTACCTGCGGTTCAGCCAGAAACTGCGCACCATCAGCCTTGCGGTGCAGATCCTGGCCACCCGGGAACGGCTGTCCTGGCTCGCCGACCAACCGGTGCTGCCCAGCGCGGCGACGGAACGGGTGGACGGGTACGTCGTCGAACTCGCGGCGGCCCTCACCCACGCCGAGCAGAGCATCCTGCTGCACAAGCAGGGCACGTTCGTCGAGGCGGCGGAGCGGCACCGGCTCGCCGTCGCGGTGCTGGCCGCCGTCACGGGCCGACCCGAGTTCCAGGAGGACCTCGACGACATCGCCGACACCGTCGAACTCCAGCAGACCGTCAAGGCGATCACGGCCGGGGTCGCGATCGGTGTCGCCACAGCGATCACGGCCGGGGCGGCCGGCGCCGCCGCCGGCGCGGTGCTGGAGTCCGTCATCGGCAGCGGCACGGTGCTCGGCTCGATCGCCGTCTCGGCGGGCGTGGTCGCCACCCGGCTGATGTGGGAGACACTCGTCGCCCGTGGCGCGTCCGAGCTGCTCCTGGGGCCGGACGCCATCACCGCGACGTCGTTCCAGGAGGACCTCGCGTGGCAGGCGCTGCAGGCCGCCGTCGTCCGCGTCGTGCTCTGCGGCTCCGCGGACATCTTCAAGGCCGTCGCCCGCTCCGGCGACCGGGCGGAGCAGGTCGCCCGGCTCGTCGTCGAGCAGATCACCACCTTCGGCTTCGGCGAGGCGCAGCACCTGATCCGCACCGGGGAGCTGCGCAGCCTGCGGGACAGCGTGGTGGCCGCGCTGCAGCAGGCCGCCACCACCGGCGCCGTCATGGTCGGCGGGCTGATGGCGAGGTCGTTCGTCGACCGGCTCGGCACGGCCCGGGGGGCGCTCACCGCCGACGGCGAGCAGCGGCTGCAGGAGTTGGAGGTCGAGCGCGCGGCGGTCGCCCAGGACTTCGAGGCCGTGCGCAACGGCACGGCCGGTCCGGAACAGTTCCGGGCGTGGGCGGGCCGCGCGGCGCAGGCGTGGAACGGGTTGGTCGCCCTCGTCGACGGGCTGCCACCCGGAGCCGAACGCGACGCGGCGCTACTCCGGCTCACCGCGGCCAAGGGCGAGATCGAGCTGCGCCTCGCCGAGGCCGGCATCAGCGCCTCGCTGACCTGGCCGGACGCCGTACCGACCTTCGAGGGCCTGCTGCCGGGCCTGGTGGCCGTCAGCGACGACGGCCGGCCAGTGCTCGACGCCGCCTACCCGCCCGCCACCCGGCAACCCACCGACCTGCCCGACGCCGTGCTCGTGTCCGGCTCCGGCGGGCGGCGCCTGCTCCTGCTGCCCGAGGGCGACCTGCCGGTGCGGGCGACGGCGCCGGAGCGGCTGGTCCACGTGCCCGAGGCGGGCATGCGCCCCGGGCCGTCACCCGAGCCGGTGGTGCTGCCCGGAGCCGCGACCGTGGGCCTGGATCGCCTGCAGGCCGCTCTCGGCCCCGACAAGGTGGCCAAGATCCTCGCGCAGGCGGCCAAGGGGCGGGAGTCGTTCCTGCGCCTGCTCGCGCACCCGGACCTGGCCGGCGTCGGCGCCGTCCAGTCCCGGTCCACCGCCCTGTACGGGCTCGCGTCGCATCCCGCGTCGGTCGCGTTCGGGCGGCAGTGGGGTCCGCTGCTCGTGCTGCGGCTGCGCAAGCGGCTCGGCACGGCGCAGATCGACGACGGGCTCGGCCGGGCCGGCACCCTGCTGGCGGAGGCCCAGGCGGGTGACCGTCCGGCGCTCGTCGCCCGGCTGATGTCGCTGACCAGCCAGCAGCTACGCCGGGAACTGGCGCTCGCTCCCCCGCTGCGCCCGCCCCGTCAGCGGATCACGCCGGAGAACCTGGGCGTCGACCGGGCGCACCCGAGCTGGCGCGTCCTCGCCGACGAGGTGGACCGGGACTTCCCCGCGCTCACCCCGGAGCAGCGCCGGGCGATGACCGACTGCCTGCAGGTCATCGAGGTCGCCGAGGCCGGCGAGTTCGACGCGTACCGACCGCAGACCAGGATCGCGCTCGTCGACTCGTTCGAGAGGATGCTGGTCGACGGCCAGCTCCGGGTGCCGGAGCTGACCATCGTCGCCAACCGCATGCGCGGGCGGCTCGCCGAGCACGTCTTCCTCGGCCCGCTGCCCGTCCTGCAGCAGACGATGTGGTTCCTCGGCGAACGGGTCCACACCTGGCTGACCGGCCGGTCCAATTTGGATGGTCACTGGACGGCCGGCGACGTGCCGGGGTTCCTGGAGCTGAAGTCCGACGACATCCACCTGCAGACCGCCGCGCAGCAGCAGGCGACGGCCCGGCAGTACCTGCGCGACGCGCTCGGGGACTTCGAGAACATCCCGGCCGGCTCGCGGTACCACCTCTGGTTCATCCGCGACCCGGGGCCGGACGGACGGCAGCGGATGCTCGACATCCTCCTGCCGGCGGGCGGCCGGATCGCGGGGGTGCACTTCGGGCCGGAGCCGCCGCCGGGGGTGCCGCAGCGGTAGGAAGGCACCGTTGGCCCGGGCGGTGGCCGGAGGCGGGGCGGCGGATCCGGTCGGGGTCCGTCGCCGCCGCCGCGAAGGGCTCCGCCGCCTCGCCGGTGGCCGCCAGCGGGCCAGCGGGTCCGGATTGGACCTGGCGACCGCGCGGGCCGGCGTTCCTACGATGACGGTCCGCGCATCGGACACCGCCGGGAGGACGTCATGCGGGAGCGCTTCGCCGAGCTGTCCACGCCGCTGCTCGCCGACGCCTGCGTACGCCTCGGCCTGCCCCCGCGCGCGGCGCCGGCCGGGATCCGGGCGGTCGTCGCCGGTCACCGCCTGGTGGGCCGGGTGCTGCCGGTGCGCCACCACGGCAGCGTCGACGTGTTCCTGGAGGCGTTCGCGAACGCCGCCGAAGGCGACGTCCTCGTCATCGACAACGGCGGACGGGCCGACGAGGCGTGCGTCGGGGACCTGGCGGTGCTGGAGGGCGTGGCGGCCGGGATCGCCGGCCTCGTCGTCTGGGGCCTGCACCGCGACACCCCGGAGCTGGTGGAGATCGGCCTGCCCGTCTTCAGCTACGGCAGCCTGCCGGCGGGGCCGGCCCGGCTCGACCCACGGGAGCCGGAGACGCTCACCAGCGCCCGCGTCGGGCCGCACCTGGTGACCGCCGACGACCTCGTGGTCGCCGACGACGACGGGGTGCTGTTCCTGCCCGCCGCGCGGGCCCCGGAGCTGTTCGCGGCGGCGGAGCGCATCGGGACCGTCGAGCGGGTCCAGGCGCGGCGCATCCGCGCCGGGGAGACGCTGCGGGAGCAGACGGCCTTCGCCGACTACCTCGCCCGCCGCGCCGCCGAGCCCGGGCTCACCTTCCGGCAGCACCTGCGCCGCGTCGGCGGGGCGATCGAGGAGTGACCGGGGACCTCCCGGGGCGGACGGGGCGGGTGCCGGGGCGGGGACGGACGCGCCGCCGGCGGGGCGGCGGGGGCGCGTGAGGGTGGTCATAGCGGCTGGACGGCGCAGCGTGACCGGCTGCTAGCCTCGTCGGCAGGTCATGAGCGCCAGCGTCAAGCCCCGGCTCGCTGGCCGGCAACCCTCGTCCGCGCAGGGGTGCCCCGGGTGAAGACCAGGCACCGGAGCGGCTCCGGTGCAAGCGCGGCCTGGTTCCCAGGTCGACACCGACCGAGGAGAGCCATGTCCCTGCGCAGCTTCGCCCCACCGGCGGTTCCCGCCGTGGCACCGACGTCGCCGGCGCTGACCCGGCGCCGCCACATCGACACGATGCGGGTCTGCGCCACCTCCTGTCGCCCCGGCGACGCGCGCTAGGCGCGCCACCCCCTTCTTCCCGGAACCATCCCAGCGGTACGCCCTCCGGGCGCACCGTCGGCGACGCACGCCCGTGCCCGTCGCCGGAGACACCTCATCGGAGACACCTGTGCGCATCCTCTCGTCCCTCACCCGGGCCGCCGCCCTCGGCGTGGCCGCCGTTCTCGCCGCCACCACCCTGACCGCCTGCGGCGACGACGCGGCCGGCGCGGCCGACGACCCGTACGGCCTGCTCCAGCCGGGCGTGCTGCGCGCCGGCACGCTCACCGACGCCCCGCCGAACGTCTACCTCAAGGACGGAAAGTTCATCGGCTTCGACAACGACCTGCTCGTCGCGGTCGCGGCGAAGGTCGGCCTGAGGGTGGAGTTCGTCGGCACCGACTTCTCCGCCCTGCTCTCCCAGGTCGACAACCGCAAGTTCGACGTCGGCAGCTCCTCGATCACGATCACCGAGGCGCGCAGGAAGACCGTCGACTTCGGCAACGGCTACGACTTCGGCCACTTCGGACTCGACGTGCCGGCCGGCTCGTCGATCACCGGCTTCGACCAGCTCGCCGGCAAGCGGGTGGTGGTCGTGCAGGGCACCGTCCAGGACGACTACGCCACCGGCGAGGGGCTCGACCCGGTCCGGGTGCCCGACTACAACGGCGCGATCAACCAGCTCAAGGCCGGCACGGCCGACGCCTGGATCGCCCCGGCCGAGATCGGCGACTCCTCGGCCGCCGGCAGCGGCGGCAAGATCACCGTGGCGGCCAAGCTGCTCAGCCCGGCCCCCACGGCGTACGCGTTCGCCAGGGGCAACGACAAGTTGCGCGAGGCGCTCGACAAGGGCCTCGACGAGGTGATCGCCGACGGCACCTGGAGCCGCCTGCAGGCCCGGTACTACCCGGGCCGCCCGATCCCGGCCGACTTCACGCCGGGCAGCGGCACGGTACCGGTGCCGTCGGCGTCGGCGGCCTCCTGACGACGTAGCGACGACGAGCGAGCGGGGCGGTGGGAGCGACGATGGATCCGTTGCGCACCCTGTGGGAGACCTTCTTCGACGCCGACTCCATGCGCGAGGCGTTGCCCGAGATGCTGACGGTGGGGCTGCCCAACACGCTGATCCTGGCGATCTCCGCCGCCCTGCTCGGCTCGGTGCTGGGCATGGCGCTGGCCGTGGCGGGCATCTCGCGTACCCGATGGTTGCGGTGGCCGGCGCGGGTCTACACCGACGTGTTCCGCGGCCTGCCCGCCGCGGCGACGATCCTGCTCATCGGGGTCGGCCTGGCGCCGCTGGGGATGCGGGTGTGGGGGCCCAACCCGTATCCCCTGGGCATCCTGGCGCTGTCGCTGATCGCGGCGGCCTACATCGGCGAGATCTTCCGCTCCGGCATCCAGTCGGTGGAGGCGGCGCAGTTGGAGGGGGCCCGGGCGCTGGGCCTGTCCTGGGGCGAGGCGATGCGCCTGGTGATCGTCCCGCAGGGGATCCGGCGGGTCCTGCCGGCGTGGGTGAACCAGCTCATCGCGCTGATCAAGGACTCCAGCCTGGTCTACTTCCTCGGCCTGCTGGCCAGTCAGCGGGAGCTGTTCCGGATCGGCCAGGACTACGCGGCCAACACCGGCAACCAGTCGGCGCTGCTGCTGGCCGGGCTGTGCTACCTGACGCTGACGGTCCCACTGACGCACGCCGTCAACTGGATCGACCGGCGGCTGCGGCACGGCCGGCAGCCCACCCCCGGTGACGCCGACGACGACCTCGACCTGGCGCTGCCGGGCGCGGCGGGAGGGAACCAGCGATGAGCATCGACACCACGACCCCGGTGAGCCTGAGCGTCCGCGACGTGCACCTCGCCTTCGGTGCGAACCGGGTGCTGCGCGGCGTGGACCTGGCCGTGGCGCGCGGCGCGACGGCCTGCGTGATCGGCCCGTCCGGGTCGGGCAAGTCCACCCTGCTGCGGACGATCAACCGGCTCGTCGAGCCCGACCGCGGCGACGTGCTGCTGGACGGGCGCAGCGTGCGGGGCGACGACCCCGACGCCCTGCGGCAGCGGATCGGCATGGTCTTCCAGCAGTTCAACCTCTTCCCGCACATGAGCGTGCTGCGCAACGTCACCCTCGCGCTGCGCCGGATCCGCAAGCTCGGTGAGGACGAGGCGGTGGCCGTCGCCCGCGAGCACCTGGAGCTGGTGGGGCTCGCGGCCAAGGCCGAAGCCCGCCCGGCGCACCTGTCCGGCGGGCAGCAGCAGCGGGTCGCGATCGCCCGCGCGCTGGCGTTGCGCCCGCAGGTGATGCTCTTCGACGAGGCGACCTCCGCCCTGGATCCGGAGCTGGTGAAGGGCGTGCTCGGGCTGATGGCCGAGTTGTCCGCCGGCGGCATGACGATGGTGGTGGTCACCCACGAGATGGGTTTCGCCCGCGAGGTCGCCGACACCGTCGCGTTCATGGACCGCGGGGTGGTGCTGGAGGCCGGCGAGCCGGCCGCGATCTTCGAGCGGGCGGAGCACCCCCGGCTGCGCCGCTTCCTCTCGCAGGTGCTCTAGCGGCTGACGACGGTTCGACTCGGCCCGGTCCCTCGCTGGAGACCGCCCAGCCGGGCGACCCCGCCCAGAAACCGCCCGGCGCGGGGTCGTCGGGAACCCTCACGGTGATCTGCCCGAGCCGCGTCGCCATGCGCTAGACCCCGGCGGCGCGAGCGGGGTACGCCTCGTCCGCACACGTCGGCCAGCTCCTCAGCTCCCCGGTGAGCTGTTCGAGGTACTCGGGCGGCCCGGCTTCGGCGAACCACAGCCACAGTTCGGCGGCGTGAATCGTCGACCAGGCCCGGACCACGGCCGGGTCGGCTCCGTACTCCTCGACGAGGACGTCGAAGGACCGGGGGTCCTTTCGCGCCGCGCCCCAGGCTGCCCGCGCCAGTTCTCTGAGCGGGTCGCCCAGGTGGGCCGCTTCCCAGTCGACGACCGCCGTGATGTCGCCGTTCACGGCGAGGAGGTTTCCGTCGGTCCAGTCGCCGTGACAGAACACCGCGCGACCGGCCGGTGGAACGGCGAACGGAAGCGGGGGGCCTCCGGCGTCGCGATAGCGGCGGACGATCAGCGCATCGTCCGGCGCAGCCGGCAGCCCGTCAGGTGGCTCCAGCTCGTGGAGCCGGCGCAGCAGTGTCGCCGAGGCACGGAGCCCGTCGAGTCGCACGTCGGCGTCGTTGCTGTCCAGTCGCTCACCCGGCATGAGCGACATGAGGATCGCGCCCGGGCTCACCTCGACCAGTTCGGGGGCCGGGATGCCCGTGTCGGCGAGCGCCCGTAGGGCGAGCACCTCCGTGTCGTGGCGGGAGGGTTCGGTCATCCGCTTCTCGACCAGGCGGCGCCCCCGGCGCTCCACCAGCCGGACGTGACCGACCGCTCCCTGCCGCATCCCGCCATCCTGCCAGGGCCGCTCGACGAAGGCCCCGGGCCGCCCCGTACACCGGCCGTTGCGCCGCGGGCCACCGTCGCCGGCCCGTGCGGGCGGACCGCACCGGCGGGCCGGCGAAACGCGGCCGTACCTCACCCCCACCGGGCCGCTGATCTGCGACGATGGGCCCGTCACGATCGGAGGAGGATGCGGTGGCGTCTCGACTCAACCCGTACTTCAGCTTCCCGGGCAACGCACGGGAGGCGATGGAGTTCTACCAGCGTGTGTTCGGCGGTTCGCTGGCGATGGACACCTTCGGCTCGATGGGCACCGACGATCCCGCGCTCGCCGACAAGATCATGCACGCGATGCTGGAGACCGACCGGGGCTTCACCCTGATGGGCTCGGACACCCCGCCGGGGATGGAACACGAGCCCGGCACCAACGTCTCCGTGAGCCTCAGCGGCGACGATGCCGACGACCTGCGCGGCTACTGGGCGAAGCTCACCGACGGCGGCACGGTGAGCATGCCGATGGAGAAGCAGATGTGGGGCGACGAGTTCGGCATGTGCGTCGACCGCTACGGCATCGGCTGGATGGTGAACATCAGCCAGCCGCAGGGCTGACGAGGGTGTAGCGCCAACGGGAGCGGGTAGGGACCGCTGTCCGACGGGTCCGGGCGCCACCACGGCGGTGCGCCCCGACCCGCAGCCGCCGGCCAGGGGGTGCACCCGATGCTGTCGACGCTTGCGCACCCGCAGGTCCGGCCTCCCGCCGGGTGCGTCCGCCCCGGCGCGAGCGCACCCCGACCGCGATGACCCGGGTCCGCGAGCTGCGCGTCCGCCCGGACCTGCTCTACGTGGCGAGCGGCTGGAGCACCCTCGTCACCGACGTGCGGGGCCGGATCGCCGGCGCCGATCCCCAGGGCTTCTTCGCCCGCAACACCCGGGTGCTCAGCACCGAACGCCTCAGCGTGGACGGCCGCGAACCGGTCCCGTTCAGCACCGCCAACGTCGCCGGACACGCCCAGCTCTCCTACGCCGCCCTCGGCGACGGCGAGACGCTGCCCTCCCGCGCGGCCTACCTCATGGTGGAGCGCTTCGTCGGCGAGGGGCTGCGTACCCGGCTGACCGTGGTCAGCTACGCGGCCGTGCCGCTGGACCTGCGGCTGGGGATCCACCTCGCCGCCGACTTCGCCGACACCAGCGAGGCCGAGACCGGCCGCCGGGTGCAGTCCGGCACGGTCGACGCGAGCTGGGACGAGCGGGAACGGGAACTCCGCCTGACCTACCGGTGCGACGGCCTCGACCGGGCGGTGGCGATCGGCGTACGGGCCGACACGCCCGTCCGGTACGCCGACGGCGGCCTGACGGTCGACGTCACGGTGCCACCCGGGGAGTCCCGTCGGGTGGAACTGCTCGTCGAGCCCGTCTTCGACGGCCAGCGCCTCGCCGCGCCGCCGCCGACCTTCGCCGAGCCGGGCGACCGCGCCGCGCGCGCCCGCGGCACCCTGGCCGCCGAGCTGGCGCGTCTGACCAGCAGCAACTTCGACGTCACCGCCGCCTGGCGGTGCGCGGTCGACGACCTCTGCGTGCTGCCGCTGGGGGAACCGCAGGGCCCGACCGCGCCCATGGCCGGCCTGCCGATCTACCAGGAGATCTTCGGACGCGACACGATGACCGCGTCGTGGCAGGCCCTGCTCGCCGGGCCCACGATGCTGGCCGACAGTCTGCGGCTCAACGCCCACCACCTGGGGCGGCGCATCGACGACTGGCGCGACGAGGAACCCGGCAAGCCGCTGCACGAGGCCCGGCGGGGACCGGTGTCCGCGCTCGGGCTCGACCCCTTCGCCGGCTACCACGGCGACTGGTCCACCGCGCCGGACTTCCTGATCTTCCTCGGCCAGTACCTGGCCTGGACCGGGGACCTCGACACGGTACGGGAGCTGCTGCCGACCGCGCGGCGTGTCCTGGGCTGGATCGACCGGTACGGCGACCTCGACCGGGACGGCTTCCTCGAATACCATCGCCGGTCCCCGGCCGGGCTGAAGAACCAGGGCTGGAAGGACTCCGACACCGCCATCGTCGACGAGCACGGCGAGGTGGTGCCGAACCCGATCGCGACCAGCGAGTTGCAGGCTTACTGGTACGCCGCGCTGCGGCACGCCGGCGTGGTGTTCGCCGCGACCGGTCACCCCGCCGTCGGCGCCGGGCTGGTCCGCCGGGCCGCCGCCCTGCGACGCCGCTTCCACCGGGCCTACTGGATGCCGGAGCGGAACTGCTACGCGCTGGCGCTGGGCCCCGACAACCGGCAGGTGCGCTCGGTCAACTCCAACGACGGTCACCTGCTGGCCACCGGGATCGTGCCCGCCCGCCTCGCGCCGCTGGTCGCCGACCGGCTGCTCGCCCCCGACATGTTCAGCGGTTGGGGCGTGCGCACCCTCTCCTCGGCGCACCCGGCGTACAACCCGTTCAGCTACCACCGGGGCAGCGTCTGGCCGGTCGAGGCCGGCACGATCGGCCTGGGCCTGGCCCGGTACGGCTGCTGGGAGCACCTGCACCGGCTCGCGGAGGGGATGTTCTCCGCGGCGGCGCTCTTCACCGAGCACCGCCTGCCGGAGGTGCTCAGCGGACTGCCCCGCGACGCAGCCCATCCGCACCCCGGCGTCTACCCGGACTCCTGTTCCCCGCAGGCATGGTCCGCCAGCGCCGTCGTCGCGCTGGTCCAGGCGCTGCTGGCGCTGCGCCCGGTCGCGCCGCTGCGGACGATCTTCGTCGACCCGCACCTGCCGCGGTGGCTGCCGGACCTCGTGCTGGAGGGGGTGCGCGTCGGCGACCGGACCGTCGACCTGACCGTCCGGCGTGGCCGCGGCGGACGCACCTCGCTGCGCGCCCGTGGCGACCGGATCGCGGTGATCCGCCGGCCCACGCTCCAGGCGTCGACGACCCGTCACCGGCTCTGACCGGTGGCCCGGGCCGGCAGCCGTCGCGCGGAAGGCGGACGCGGCCGTCAGGGCTAGGATCCGGTAGTGGTCGAGCAGGGGCTGATCCAGGACGACGAACGGTTGCGCCGCATCGAGGCTGTGACCGACGCGGCGCTGTCCCGCCTGGACGCGGCCGATCTCTTCGACGAACTCCTCGACCGGGTCCGGGACCTGCTCGACGTCGACACGGCGGCCATCCTCATGCTGGACACGCACGCGCAGCAGCTCGTGGCCACCGCGGCCAAGGGGCTGGAGGAGGAGGTCCGGCAGGGCTTCCGCGTCTCCGTCGGCCGGGGGTTCGCCGGCCGCATCGCCCTGACCCGGCGGCCGGTGATCGTCGAGGACGTCACCCCCGGCGCCGTGGTCAACCCGGTCCTGCTGACGATGGGGCTGCGGTCGCTGCTCGGCGTGCCGATGTTCGCCCGGGGCGAGCTGATCGGGGTGCTGCACGTCGGCACGCTCATCCGACGCCGGTTCACCACCGACGACGTACGCCTGCTGGAGCTGGTCGCCGACCGGGCCAGCCTGGCCAACCTCGCCCGGTCCAACAACCTCGACCAGAGCGCCGCCCTCGCCCTGCAACGCAGCCTGCTGCCCACCCAGCTGCCCGGCGTGCCGGGCCTCGACATGGCCGCCCGGTACGTGCCCGGGCACGTCGCCGGGGTCGGCGGCGACTGGTACGACGTCTTCGCCCTGCCCTCGGGTTGGCTGGGCCTGGTCATCGGCGACGTGTCGGGCCACGGCCTGCAGTCCGCCGTGATCATGGGGCGCATCCGCAGTGCGCTGCGCGCCTACGCGCTGGTCTGTGACGGTCCGGCGGAGGCGTTGACGCTCCTCGACCGCAAGGTCGGCCACTTCGAGGCCGGGAACCTCACCACGGCGCTCTACGCCATGATCTCCCCCGACCGGACCCGCGTCCGGCTCTCCGCCGCCGGGCACCTGCGCCCCGTCCTCGCCGTGCCGGGCCGGCCGGGCACGCCCGTCGAGGTCCACACCGATCCCCCGCTCGGCACCGGTCGCCGACCGCCGGCCCGGCAGCACACGGAGGTGGACTTCCCGCCGGGCGCGGTGCTCGTCTGCTTCACCGACGGCCTCGTCGAACGCCGCCACGAGGTCATCGACGTCGGCCTCGGGCAGCTCGCCGACGTGGTCCGGCCGGGGCCGGCCGAGCAGGTCTGCGCCACGGTCATGGACGCCCTCGGCGTCGAGCAGCCCACCGACGACGTCGCCCTGCTGGTCGTCCGCCGCCTCCCGACGTCGCCCTGAGCCGCCCGCCGTCCGGGGCGTCGCCGCCGGCCGGGTGACCGCAGGCGGCGTTTGGCGGGCGACGATCGCGGAAAGAGTGGCGGGCATGAAGTGGGCAAGCCGAGCCATACCCGCCGCCGTCGCCGCCGTCGCGGCCCTCGCCGCGCGTGACCTGATGCAGCGCGACCACGCGTTGCTGCGTACCTTCCCCGTCCTGGGTCGGGCGCGGTACCTGCTGGAGTCCATCGGGCCGGAGCTGCGCCAGTACATCGTCGCGGGCAACAACGAGGAGCGGCCGTTCACCCGCGACCAGCGCCGCTGGGTGTACGCCTCGGCGAAGCAGCAGAACAACTACTTCGGCTTCGGCACCGACAACAACATCGAGTTCACGCCCGGATATCCGATCATCAAGCACCGCACCTTCGGTCGGGCCGTCCCACCGTCGACGCCGGGCGCCGGGCACGACGTGCGGTTGCCGTGCGCCAAGGTGCTGGGCGCCGCCCGGGGGCGTGCACGCGCGTTCCGGCCCGAGTCGGTGGTGAACATCTCCGGCATGAGCTTCGGGTCGCTGTCCGGCAACGCCGTCGAGGCGCTCAACCGGGGCGCGGCCCTGGCCGGCTGCCTGCAGAACACCGGCGAGGGCGGCCTGTCGCCGTACCATCGCAAGGGCGGTGACCTGGTCTTCCAGATCGGCACGGCGTACTTCGGCTGCCGCGACGAGCACGGCCGCTTCAGCCTCGACCGGCTCAAGGACCTGGTCGCGGGCGCGCCGGTACGGGCGCTGGAGATCAAGCTCAGCCAGGGCGCGAAGCCCAGCCTCGGCGGCCTGCTGCCGGCGGCCAAGGTCTCCGCCGAGATCGCCGCGACGCGCGGCATCCCGCAGGGGCGCGACTGCGTCAGCCCGTCCCGGCACGCCGAGTTCTCCGACTGCGACAGCCTGCTCGACTGGGTCGAGCTGCTCGCCGCCGAGACCGGTCTGCCGGTCGGCATCAAGTCCGCGGTGGGCGACCTCGGCTTCTGGGAGGAGCTGACCACCCTGATGCGCGACACCGGGCGCGGGGTCGACTTCGTCACCGTCGACGGCGGCGAGGGCGGCACCGGCGCCGCGCCGCTGATCTTCACGGACTCGGTGTCGCTGCCGTTCCAGCAGGGCTTCGCCCGGGTCTACAAGGTCTTCGCCGAGCGCGAGCTGCACGAGCAGGTGGTGTTCGTCGGCGCCGGCAAGCTCGGCCTGCCCGACAACGCGGTGGTGGCGTTCGCGCTCGGCTGCGACATGGTCAACGTGGGCCGCGAGGCCATGCTGGCGATCGGCTGCATCCAGGCCCAGAAGTGTCACACCGACACCTGCCCCACCGGCGTCGCCACGCAGAACCCGTGGCTCGCCCGGGGCGTGGATCCGGGCTCGAAGTCGGTCCGCGCGGCCAACTACGTCCGCACGCTGCGCCGGGACCTGGTCAAGGTCGCCGAGGCGTGCGGCGTCGAGCACCCGGGCCTCGTCGACACCGACTCGATCGAGATCCTCGACGGCCGGACCGCCTCCCACCCCCTGCACGAGGTGTACGGCTACCGCCCCGGGTGGGGACTGCCGTCGGCGGCCGATCGGGAGGAGATCGTCCGGCTGATGTCGGCGGAGGCCCCGCAGGGCGGCACCGCCCCGCCCTCGCCGACCGCGATGTCCTGATCGTCCGCGACGCGTCGCACGAGGCGATCTCGCCTGGTATCCGGTCCGGGTGCTGCCGCTGGTGGCCGTGCACCGGATCGTCGCCGCCTGCGCCCGTCGGGCGGCTGACGGGGTGAGCGGGCGCCGCCGTTAATGGCGCGCGTCGGGTGCACGGCCGCGCCTATCGTGGCCCGGTGCTGATCAGACGCGAGACCGCCGCCGACGTCGACGCGATCCGGGCGGTGCACCTGGCCGCCTTCGCCGACCCGGAGAAGTCGGACGCCGTACCCGTCGAGGCGGGGTTGGTGGACGCGCTGCGGGCCGACGACGGGTGGCTGCCGACCCTCTCCCTCGTCGCGGCGGACGACGCCGGGCGGGTGGTCGGGCACGTGGTGTGCACCCGGGGTCGGGTCGCCGGCGAACCGGTCGCGCTGGGGTTGGGTCCGCTCGGCGTGCTGCCGGCCTGGCAGCGGCGCGGGGTCGGCTCCGCGCTGATGCACGCGGTGCTCGGCGCGGCCGACGCGCGCGAGGAGGCCCTCGTGGTGCTGCTCGGGCATCCCGACTACTACCCGCGCTTCGGGTTCCGCCCGGCGGTCGACCTCGGCGTCACCCCGCCGCAGCCGTGGGGGCCGCGCCACTTCATGGCCCGGCCGCTGAGCGCCTGGCGGTCGTCGATCCTGGGGGCGTTCGCCTACGCCCGCCCGTTCGACGAGCTGTAGGCCGCCGCGCCGCTCGGGCGCGCGGCCCCGGCGCCTCCGGCGGGGATGTCCGCGGGGCCGCGTTCGGGCAGGTCACTGCCGTCATCGCGGGCCTTCGTGCGAACATGTGTTCGTGTCGCGCGAGGCCAGCATCCTGCACGCCGACCTGGACGCGTTCTACGCGTCGGTCGAGCAGCGCGACGATGCGCGCCTGCGCGGCCGAGCCGTGATCGTCGGCGGCGGCGTGGTCCTCGCGTGCAGCTACGAGGCGAAGGCCCGGGGCGTACGCAGCGCGATGGGCGGCCGGCAGGCCCGGCGGCTCTGCCCGGAGGCGATCGTCGTGCCGCCGAGGATGGCGGCCTACACGGCGGCGAGCCGCGCGGTGTTCGAGATCTTCCGGCGGACCGCCCCGCTCGTCGAAGGGCTCTCCATCGACGAGGCGTTCCTCGACGTGGGCGGCCTGCGCCGGCTGGTCGGACCGCCCGCCGACATCGCCGCCCGGCTGCGCCGGGAGGTGCGCGAGCGGGTCGGCCTGCCGATCACCGTCGGCGTGGCCCGCACGAAGTTCCTCGCCAAGGTCGCCAGCGGCGTCGCCAAGCCCGACGGCCTGCTGGTCGTCCCGCCGGACGGGGAGCTGGCGTTCCTGCACCCGCTGCCCGTGGAGCGGCTGTGGGGCGTCGGGCCGGTCACCGCGGCGAAGCTGCGCGAGCGACGCGTCCGCACGGTCGGGCAGGTCGCCCGCCTCGGGGAGGCCACGCTGGTCTCGCTGCTCGGCGCGGGTGCCGGTCGCCACCTGCACGCCCTGGCGCACAACCGCGATCCCCGGCCGGTGCAGGTCGGCCGCCAGCGTGCGTCGATGGGCGCGCAGCACGCCCTCGCCGCCGTACCGCACTCCCCCGCCGAGCTGGAGGCGATCCTCGCCGGCCTGGTCGACCGGGTGACCCGGCGGATGCGGGCGGCCGCGCGGGCCGGGCGGACGGTGACGCTGCGCCTGCGCTTCGGCGACTACACTCGCGCGACGCGTTCGCGCACGGTGGCCAAGGCGACCGCCGACACGGCCCCGCTGCTCGGCGCGGCGCGGGCGCTGCTGCGGGCCGCGCTGCCCGAGATCGAACGGCGGGGCGTGACCCTGCTCGGGGTGTCGGTCGGAAACCTGGACGACTCCCCCGTCCAGCCGCCGCTGCCGTTCGACCGCGATCCGGGGGCGGACCTGGACGCGGCGGTGGACGCGGTGCGGGACCGGTTCGGGTCGGGGGCGCTCACCCGGGCGGTGCTGCTCGGCCGGGACCCCGGCCTGGAGATGCCGCTGCTGCCGGACTGAACCGCCGCGCCGTCGCGGGACGCCCGACGGCGGTGACCCGTGACGGCAGGACGGCGCCCGGGACCCGTAGGAGACGGTTACGACGGGGGCAGCGACGGCAGCACGCTCTCCTCGTGGTCCAGTTCCCGCTCCAGGATGCGCATGTCGGCGTCGGCGAGGCGACCGGCGTTGCGCCAGGCGAGCAGTTCGTCGCGCTCGGCGGCGATCATCTCCCGCCGGGCCCGCAGGGCCGCGCGGTAGCGGTCGTCCACCGGCAGCACCTGGTCCTCGACGTGGGAGAGCACCGCGACCCGTTCGGTGTAGCGCCTGTGGCGGCCCTCGGCGGCCCTGCACAGCGGGGCGGCGACGTCGCGTACGCCCGGGTCGGCCTCGACGAGGGCGTCCAGCCGGTCGAGGGCGGCCCGCACCGCCGCGGCGCGGGCCTCGTTGCGGGCCAGCGCCCGGCTGACGTCGGTGCCCGGCAGCCGCAGCCGGCGCAGCAGCGGGGCGAACGTCAGGCCCTGGCCGACGAGGGTGACCAGCACCACCAGGTACGCGCAGAACAGCAGCAGGTCGCGGGCGGGCGTGCTGGCCGGCAGCGTGAACACCGCCGCGAGGGTGATGACGCCCCGGGTGCCCGCCCAGCTCAGCGCGAGCAGTTCCCGACCGGACAACGGCGGGTTGCCGGGACGGGGGTCGCCGCCGAGGCGGACGTGCATCCGGGCGGGCAGGTGCGCGGCGGCCAGCAGCCACAGCGGACGCACCAGCAGCACGGTGCCGACGGTGACGGCCCCCGCCGCGACGACGGTGCCGACGTCGTAGGCGGCCAGCCCGCGTACGACGGCGGGCAACTGCTGGCCGATGAGCAGGAACACGTAGCCCTCGAGGAGGTACTCCACCAGGTGCCAGACCGAGCGGGTCTGCAGCCGTGCGCCGCTGGACTGCAGGGTCGCGCTGCGGTGGCCCAGCCAGAGGCCGGCCACGACGACGGCCAGGACCCCGGACACGTGCAGGCTCTCGGCCGCCACGTAGGCGGCGAACGGGGTGCCCAGGGACAGGGCGTTGTCGGTCAGCGGATCGGAGGCCTTCCTGCGCAGGTACGCGATGACCCACGCCACCGCCATGCCGACGGCCAGTCCGCCGGCGGCGACGAACAGGAAGTCGCCCACGGCGTGCCCGACGGAGAACCTGCCGCCGACCGCCGTCGCCACGGCCACCTGCAGGATCGTCAGGGCGGTCGCGTCGTTGAGCAGCCCCTCCCCCTCGACCAGCGTGGTCAGCCGGGGCGACAGGCCGGCCCGCCGGCCGATCGACAGCGCCGCCACCGGGTCCGGCGGGGAGACCGCCGCGCCCACCGCGATGGCGAAGCTCAGCGGGACGGCGGCCACCACCGCGTTGAGCCCGAAGCCCACGGCGAGCGCCGTGACCAGGACCAGCGCCACCGACAGGCCGATCACCGTCCGGGCGTTGCGACGCAGCGCGATCAGGCTGGACTGCAGGGCGGCGGCGTAGAGCAGCGGCGGGATGACGAGGTAGAGCACGACCTCGGGATCGAGCTCCAGGTTCGGGCCGGGCAGGTAGCCGTAGGCGATCCCGGCGAGGACCAGCAGCACCGACGCCGGCAGGTTGGTGCGACGGGCCAGGGCGTTGGCGAGGACGACCACGAGCAGTCCGCCGAGGGCCAGAGCCAACAGCGCGCCCATCCGCGTCGGTCCCTCCGCTTGTCGGCATCCGCCCTCGGCGACCACCGTAACCGATCATGCGGCGGTGGTCGGTGGGGTGCCCTCCCGGCAGCCGAGGCGGGGCGGATGCGATCCCGAGAACCAGTGGATCCGCTGCGCCCGGCGGTGGGTGGGTGTGCCCACGTCCTGCCTGAAGGCCGCCCACATACTTACCCGAGCAGCGTGGACCGGCCCGCGGGAAGAAGGCGACAGACATGACCGAGCCGCACCGACTGACGTCGCCGATCACCGCGCTCGTCCTGGTGCTCGGCACACCGGTGGCTTCCTGGTGGCTCATCGGCGACCTGACCAACGACGAGGCCCGACGACTCGCCGCCGAGGGCGTCGAGTTGGACTACGCGATCCGGCCGGTCAGCCTCGGCCCGGCGGGGGACCGGATCGTCGGCGTCCTGGCGTGCGTCGGCGTCGTCGTCGCGCTCGCCTGGTTGCTCCGGGCCACCGCACGCCGCCGTCTCGACCCCCGGTGGTGGTGGGTGCTGGTGCCGCTCGTCGGAGCCGGCGTCCTCGTCGGCCTCGGCTGGCGGGTGCTGACCGCCGGAGGAATCGGCGCCAACATCGGAGCGGGGCTCATGGTCATCGCAGGTGGACCGGCGCTGGCGGTCCTGCTGATCGTCGCCGCCGTCGCGGCGGTGCGGATGCGCCGGCCGCGGCGGGGCCCGGACGCCTCCGGGTGACGGCCGGGCCCCGCCTGTCTCGCCCGTCCCCCGGCCGGCGGAGGGGCTCCGCGGTCCTACTCCGCAGCCTGGGAGGGGTGTCGAGGTTTCGTCGGCGTGGAAACTGGAGAAGCTGAAGATCGCACCTGCGCTCAAGGGGGATCAAACTCGTGTCCGACACCACTGACCGGTCCGACCGTCAGGCAGACCGTCCCGCCGAGGTGACCGACCCGTTGCTGTGGAAGCTCGCCCTGGACGTGGCCGACGCCCACGAACCGGACGGGGACGGCGGGTGCCGCAACCTGCTCTGCGCGGGCCAGGCCTGGCCCTGCCCGGCCTGGAACAACGCCCAGCGTGCCCTGCGCATGGCCCGGTCCGACTCCGGGCAGTCGTCGCCACACGCGGTGCGGCCGGCCGGCGGCCAGGACCGCTCGGACCGGTCCGCCGGCGGGTTGGCGCAGCGCACCCGGTCGAGCGACCCCCGGGCCGCGTCGGCGGCCTAGTGCTTCAGCCGTAGGTCGGGAAGCCATCCGTCAGGGCGCCGCCCGGCTGCTTGGTGACCCACATCCGACCAGCGCGCCGCCGGCCTGGCGACCCCGAGGCCAGCCGCGCGGATCTGCCGCGGTTCCTTCCCCGCCACCCGGCTCGCGGGCGGCGTCGGCCGTGCGCCTGGCGCGCAGGACAGGCCCCTACCGGCGGCCGGTGAAGTCCTCGGCGTGGTCGCGGGCCCACTGCGCGTACGTCAGGGCGGGCCGGCCCAGCAGACGCCGGACGGTGTCGGTGACCGGCTCGGGTCGTGCGACCATCGCCGCGTGGCCGGCGATGATGCCGGCGGCCACGCTCGCCGGCATCGAGGGGAAGAGCTCGGCGGCGGCCTGTGCGGAGTCCATCTCCTCGTAACGCAGCGTCCGGCCCAGCGCGGCACCGATCGCCGCGAGCTGCTCCACCTGCGTCAACTGCTCGGGGCCGGTCAGGTGGTAGGCCCCGCGGTGGTGCTCGTCGTCCGTCAGCAGTCGCGCTGCCACCGCCCCGAGGTCCGCCTCGTGCACCAGGGCCCGGCTGGCCTGGGGCACGAACCACCGCAGTACGTCCGACCGCCGGATCTGCGGCGCCCACGCCAGGGTGTTCGCGGCGAACCCGCTGGAGCGCAGGAAGGCGTACTCGGCGGCCGAGGCCGCGATCAGGGCCTCCACGTGGGCGTGGGAACCCATGATGGTCCCGTCCGGCCCAGCGGCACCGTCCGGGTTGTCCGGTACGCCGTGGGCGGACAGGTAGACGATGCGCCCGACCCGCTCGGCCAGCGTCGCCACCAACCGACCGGCCGCCCGGTCGGCGGTGACCGACGGAAAGACGAGGAACAGCGCATCCACGCCGTCCAGGGCGGCGCTCAGGCCGTCGGGCACGGTGAGATCACCGCCGAGCACCTCCACCCGCGGCCCCAGGGCCACCGATGCCCTCGCCGGATCGCGGGACAGCACGCGCACCCGCGCGTCCCCGGCCCCGACGAGCCGGGCGACGACCTGCCCACCCACGCGACCGGTCCCACCGGTCACCAGTACCGTCCGCCGCACGCTCATACCGACCACGTCCTGTCCGCTCGATCAGATCCGACGTGTCGACGGTAGAAGTTGAAGTGGACTTGAGAGCAAGCGCCGGCGAGGCCACGGCAGCCGCCGCGGGTGCGACGGCCGGGGTGGCCGGCCCCGGGGCGGGGCCGGCCACCGGTTGCGTCAACGCCAGGTGTCGGTGCGGGTGTGGGTGCCGCCCGCCGGGGTGGTGAAGCTCCGGTTGCCGCCGGCCTCCCAGGTGACGGAGCCGTCGGGGTTCTTCTTCAGGTACTTGTACTCGACGGCGGTGTTCGGCGGCAGGCTGACGGTGGCCCGCCAGAGCGGGTAGTCGGCCGGGGACAGGGCGACGGCGTGCGCGGGGTTCCAGCCGCCGAGGGCGGGGAGGTTGCCGACGACGTACACGTTCTGGCCGAAGGAGGTGGTGGCGGTGGCGTGGAAGGCGGTGGCGACCGGCCCGGCGGTGTCGCCGCGGAAGGTCTCGGTGACGGTGTGGCTGCCGCCCGCCGGGGTGGTCAGGCTCCGGTTCGCGCCGGACTCCCAGGTCACGGCCCCGGCCGCGGTCTTCTTGATGAACTTGTACTCCACGGTGGCGGAGCGGGGCAGGTCGACCACGCCGCGGAACACCCCGCCGACGGCGGGCAGCCGTACCGCGTTCGCCGGCGCCCAGTCGCCCAGCGCCGGGACGCCGCCGACGACGTAGACCTCCTGGCCGGCGGTCACGGCGGCGGTGACGGTGAAGGTCGTGGCGACGGTGTCCCCGACGGGCCCCGGCACGTAGGTGTCGGTCCGGGTCGTCGTCCCGCCGGCCGGGGTGGTGAAGGTACGGCTGCCGGCCTCCTGCTCGACCACCGTGGCGCCGCTCCTGACCAGGTACCGGTAGGTCACGGCGGTGGCCGCCGGCAGGTCCACCGTCGCGGTCCAGGTGCCGGTGCCGGTACGGGTGAGCGGCACGGAGGCGGTCGGGTCGCCGTTGCCGAGGGCGGGGGTGTCGCCCACGAGGTGCAGCGTCCGGTCGGCGGGCAGGGAGGCGGCGGCGGTGAACGTGGTGGCCACCTTGGCGGCGGGGCCGCCCCGGGCGTCGGCGTGGATGGCGACCGCGCCGTTGGCGGGGATGGTGACGGTGGCCCGGCCGCCGGTCACGGTGACCGTGGCGCCGGTGCACCCGGCGGCGGTGGCGGCGCCGGAGATGACGTCGCAGTACGCGCCGTCGGCGAGGCCGGTGACGAACTGGGCGGTGCTGGCGGCGGTGGAGTCGTTGATGCCGATCCACCCGCGATCGCCCCGGTGGAAGCCGATGACGTTGCTGTTGACGACCGTGAAGTCCGAGATGGTCTTGACGGCCCGGGCGGTGTTGGCCCAGCCGACCATGCCCTTGATGCCGGTGGACCGGGTCAGGCAGGTCCAGTTGTCGCCGCAGACGGTGTCGGTCACGTGGCCGCTGCCGGTGGCCGGCGGCGACTGGTTGCGGTTCGACCAGGTGAAGCTGTCGTAGACCGAGGGCTTGCCGTGCGGGTACGCCAGCGCGAAGTAGTTGGCCAGGGTGTAGTCGCTGCCGTTCTTGTACGACAGCACCACCCCGTCGCGTTCGAGGTCGTGGTTGGTGACCATGGCGAAGACGTTGGCGCCGGGCGCGTCGAGGTTCCAGTTCGGGATGTTCGCCAGGTTCGCGATCGAGCCCTGGAAGCTGGACCTGAGGCCCTTGGCGTACGCGAAGTCGAGCACGTCGCCGTTGCCGATGAAGGCGCGGGCCTTGAGCGCGTCGTTCGAGGCGCCGTCGAAGATCTCCTGGGCGACGTACGGGCGCCTGTTCTCGGCGACCGTGTTGTCGAGCCTGCCGAGGATGGCCGCGAAGTCTGCCTTCCTGACGTGCTTGACCGCGTCGACGCGGAACCCGTCCACGCCCAGGCCGATCAGGTCGTTGAGGTACGCGGCGATCTTGTCGCGGACCTGCTCCTTCTCGGTGTAGAGGTCCGACAGGGAGAGCAGTTCGCAGCTGGTCACCTGGGACTCGTTGTTCCAGTCGGTGATGCCGCCGGAGGTCGGGCAGTTGTCGCCGGGGTGGTGGAAGTCGCCGTGGCCGTACGGCACCGCCGGATAGCCGTAGCCGGTGAAGGTGGTGCCGGCGTAGCCGACGGTGCCGGCGGGGTTGTTGACCCCGGCCATGTGGTTGACGACCGCGTCGACGTAGACGCGTACGCCGGCGGCGTGGCACGCGGTGACCATGGCGGCGAACTGCTGGCGGTTGCCGAACCGGCTCTCCAGCCTGTAGGACACCGGCTGGTACACCTCGTACCAGGGGTGGGCCCCGTCGGCGCTGGTGGGCAGGCTGACCGACTCCTGCGGCGGCGCGACCTGGACCGCGCCGTAGCCCGCCGGTCCGAGGTGGTCGGTGCAGGCCGCGGCGACGGAGTTCCAGTTCCACTCCCACAGGTTGGCCGTCACCTCGCTGTCGTTGAGGGCGACGGCGGCGCGGGCGGGCGCGGCGGCGCTCGCCACGAGCGGGGTGACGCCGGACGCCACGACGGCGGCGGCGAGGAGCAGGCGGGGGATGCGGGCGCGCAGGGGCGGTGTCGATCGTGCCATGACAGGGAGACCTTCTTCCGGGGACGAAGAGGCACTGACGAGAAGGGACGGCCGTCCGCGTAGCAGAGACAATGCTCGATACCCGGCAGGTTCTGCAATACCTTGCAGCAAACTTCTCGAAATTTCATGGCAACATCGGCATCAGCCCTCGAAGACTCCGCCTATCGCAGGCAAAAGCCATGAAGCCGGCGATCCACGATGGACCGTCGGCTTCATGGTCTGCAAGTGCTTGCAAGGGCTGGACCGGACCGGTCAGCGGGGTTTCGGCACCGCCTCGCGGGCGAGGATGACCGCGCCGAGCAGGGCCGCGTCGTCGGCGAAGCGCGACAGCACCACCTCCGGCGGGTACGGCAGGACCGCCGCCATCCGCTCCCCCAGCAGGCTTCGGATCAGCGTGTTGCCGGCCACCCCGCCGACCAGCACCACCCGCTGCGGGTCGAGCAGCAGGCAGCAGGTGACCAGGTGGCGGGCCAGTTCGTCGACCCGGGCGGTCAGCGCGTCCCGGGCCGCGCCGGGCCGCTCGGCGGCGGCGGCCAGGCCCCGCGCACCGGCCGCCACGCCGAGGGAGTCGGCGAGCCGGTCCAGCGCCCGGCCGGAGAAGCCCAGCTCCAGCATCGTGCCCGGCCACGGGCCGCCGGCCACGGCGTACCCGATCTCGCCGGCCGCCCCGTGGTGGCCGGCCAGCACCGACCCGCGGACCGTGACCGCCGCCGCCACGCCGGTGCCCAGCCCCACCACCAGGCCGGGGTCGGCGTCGCGGAGCGCCCCGAGTCGCAGCTCGGCCAGGGCGGCGGCGTTGAGGTCGTTGTCGACCGCCACCGCCGGCACCGCCAGCCGGTCCCGGACCGCGTCGGCCAGGCGCAGCCCGTCCCAGCCGGGCACGTTCGGGGCCAGGTCGATGCCGTCGGAGCGGACCACGCCGGGCGAGGCGATCCCGGCCGCCGCGACCGGTGCGCCGGTGTCCCCCAGCAGCCTCGCGGCCAGCTCCAGGGCCCGGTCCAGGGCCTGCGGAGCACCCCGCTCGGCGTGCGTCGGGACCCGCTCACGGGCCAGCAGCCGGCCCTGCGCGTCGGCGACCCCGACCGCCATCTTGGTGCCGCCGAAGTCGATGCCGAGCAGCACGCCCCCGTCACCGGACGGCGGCGCGGGCTGGGCTGCCCGACCGGCCAGCCGCACGCTCACCGGGCCACGTCCACGTGCCCGGCCGCCGCCTGCCACGCGCTCATCGGGCCGCCCCCCGCGCGGCGACGGCGTCCAGCGCCTCGTCGGCGGCGGCCAGCCGGGCGCGCACGCCGGCCAGCCGGCCGGCGACGGTGTCGAACGTGCCGCGCAGCACCGCCACCTGGGCACGCACCGCGTCCGCGCCCGGGCCGTCGACCTGGACGCGGTCGAGCACCAGCTCGGGGCGTACGGCGGCGGCGATCAGGTCGGCCACGGCGGCGTCGTCGAGCCCGTCGGCGATCCCCTCCGCCGCCGCCCGGACGTCCTGCGCGGTCCAGGTGCCCGGGGCTCCGCCGGAGACCAGCCGGCCGACCACCGAGTGGGCGGCCCGGAACGGCACCCCGTGCCGGGTCAGCGCGTCGGCCGCGGCGGTGGTGGTGGCGCCGGAGGCGACGATCTCCCCGGCCGACGGCGGCTCCAGCGGCTCGATCTCGGCGAGGAAGCCGCCGAGCAGGGCGAAGAACCGGTCGCTGCGGTCGTTGCTCTCCCAGAGCCGCACCTGCACGTCGGTGGTGGCGTTGTTGGAGTCCTCCCACCAGGCGGCGCCGACGTTGTTGAGCACGCTGGCGGCGTCGGCGGCGGTGGCGCCGGCCATCGAGACGAGGTGCTCCAGCACCACCGGGTTGCGCTTCTGCGGCATGATGCTGCTGCCCTGGGTGAAGTCGCCGGGCGTGCTCACCCAGCGCCAGCTCAGCCAGTCCATCAGGGTGCGGGCCAGCCGGGCGCCGGTCGCGAGGGCCTGGGCGTTGAGGGTGCCGACCCGCACGAGGTGGTCGGCGCCGGCCACCGCCTCGTACGAGTTGGTGACCAGGCCGTCGAAGCCGAGCAGCTCGGCCACCCGGGCGGGGGCGATGTCCAGGTCGGTGCCCGCGAAGGCGCAGGAGCCCAGCGGCGAGGTGTTGAGGGAGTCGATCAGCTCGGCGTAGGCGACGGCCTCCCCCGCGAGGGCCTCGGCGTAACCGGCGAGGGCGTGCCCGATGGTGGTGGGCTGCGCCGGGCGGCGGTGGGTGTAGCCGGTGATCACCACGTCGGCGTAGCGGTGCGCGGCGTCCAGGGCGGTCGCGCCGGTGGCGAGCACCCGGTCGAGGACCCCGAGGAGCTGGTCGCGCAGCAGCATCCGGAACACCCCGGCGTCGAGGTCGTTGCGGCTGCGCGCCATCTGCACGTCCAGCTCCGAGGTGGGGATGCCGCACGCCTGCGCCAGCCGCTTCTCCATGAGGTAGTAGGTGTCCTCGAAGCTGCCGTCGAACTCCGGCGCGCCGGCGGTGTCGGCACGCAGCTCGGCCAGCCCGCGCAGCAGCCGGGCGCCCCGCTCGGCGGGCACCAGCCCCTGCTCGGTCAGCATCACCACGTGGGCCTGACTCGCCCGCACCATCGCCGGGAAGAGGTACCCGACGTGGTGGTCGTAGGTCGGCCGCAGGTGGTGCCGCTGGTAGGTGGTCAGCGCGGGTGTGCTCATGACGGTTCTCTACTTCCTTCCGTGCCGGGCGAAGCGTCGAAGCGCCGCGCCCGGGCGTCAGCCGGTCAGTCGTCCAGGCCGAGCAGTCGCTCGGCGTTCCCGGCGAAAATCGCGCGTAGGTGCTCATCGGGCAGCCCCAGTTCGCGGCAGATCCGCAGCTGGTCGTCGAGGTAGCGGGTGACGTAACCGCGCGGGAACCACGACGAGTCGCTGCCGAACACGATCCGGTGCGGGCCGATGGTCTCGTAGCAGCGCCGGAACAGCTCCTCCAGGGTGAGCTTGTACGGCATCCAGCGCACCCACTGGTTCGACCCGGAGGTGTCGACGTGGATGTTCGGGCAGCCCCACGCGGCGAAGAGCAGGTCCTGCACGTGCTGGACGCCGAAGTGCGGCACCACCACGGCCAGCTCGGGGAAGCGGCGGGCCATCCGGGCCAGCTCGTCCGGGCCGCCGTACCGGCCGTGGGACAGGCCGCCGGCACTGCCGTAGTGACCGATGTGGATCAGCACCGGCACGCCGAGGCGCTGGGCGGTGCCCCAGAGCGGGTCGAGGGCCTCGTCGTCGAGCGGGCCGCGCAGCAGCGGGGCGAAGAGCTTCAGCCCGCGCAGGCCGCGCTCGACCACGGTGCGTTCCAGCTCGGCGGCGGCGTCGGGGCCGTACGGGTCGTGGTGGGCGAAGCCGAGCAGCAGGTCGGGGTGGCGATCGACCACGTCGGCGACGGTGTCGTTGCCGCCGCCGGTGACGAAGACCGCCCGGCGCACGTTCACCGCGCGCAGTTCCTGGGCCCAGCGGTCCGCCTCGTCCTGCCAGCGCTCCGCGGGCGGCTCCGGGTCGGGAAATCCCCACGCCTGCCGCCACCGCGCCGCGTACGGGGCGGAGCCGGCGGCCCGTACGGCCCGCTCGTGCTCGCCGCCGGGGTGCATGCCGGCGGCGTGCTCGCAGCCCCGGACGGTCTCGTCGGCGCCGATGCGGAAGTGCAGGTGGAAGTCGACGACGTCCAGTCCACGCTCGACGGTCACGGCGCCTCCTCGGGCTCGGGCCCGCCGGCGGTCGCGTCGGTCGGCAGCGGGGCGTCGGTGGGCGGGGCGGGCGGCGGGGCGGCCACCCAGGCGGCGACGACCTCGCGCAGCCGGGCCCCGGCCAGCTGCCGGACCCGCCGGCCGGCCTCCTCGCCGGCCAGCGAGATGTGCCCGGACCAGCCCTGCCACGGGTCGGGCCGGGACTCCACCAGCACGTACGGGTGGGTCACCGGCAGCTTCGGCTTCGGCGGCAGGTCGGCGACCGCGTCGAGGCGCACCGCGTCGGGGTCGAAGCCGAGCACCCCGGAGGTCTCGTACGCCCCGCCGTGCCCACGGGCGGGCAGCGGCCCGTACAGCTCCGTGGTCTCGGCCGGGGTGACCAGCTGGAACCAGTTGACCAGCAGCAGGCTCGCCGTGCGCCGCCCGGAGACCCACTCCATGGCGGCCCGGACGGTCGACATGTTCGCGTCGTGTCCGTTGACGATCAGCAACCGGGGGAACCCGGCGGCGACGATCCCCTCGATGACGTCGGCGAGGTAGCCGACCGCGATCTCGGGTCGGATCGCCACGGTGCCCGGCCACGGCCGGGTCTGACCGGGGCAGGCGGCGTACGGCACGGCGGGGAAGAGCACCCCGCGCGGGCCCGCCGCCCGGCCGGCCGGGGTGGTGGTGCCGCCGCCGGACGGCGCCGCGTCGTCGCCGCCGAGCGCGCTTTCGGCGGCGAAGCCCTCGGCGAGGATCAGGTCGGTGCCGAGCGGCAGGTGCGGGCCGTGCCACTCGACGGCGCCGACCGGCAGCACCGCGAAGTCGGCCGCCTCGGCGACCGCCGCCAGTTCCCCGCCCGGGATCCGGGCGGCGGGGACCAGCCCGCCGCCCGCCGGCCAGGCCGCGCTCACGCCGTCCACCGGGCAGCCTCCCGACTGGAGCGCCGGCCGCCGTCGAGCCGGCCGGAGAGCACCATCACCACGAAGATCAGGACCACCTGGAGCATGCCGTACGCGGCGGCGGTGCCGACCTCGAACGAGTACATCCGGTTGTTGATCTCCACGGAGATCGGCGCGGTCTCGGAGGTGTAGATCAGCACCGAGGCGACGAACTCGCCGACGCCGTGCACGAAGGCGAGCAGCGCGCCGGCCACCACGCCGGGCAGCATCAGCCGCAGCGTGACCGTGCCGAACGCCCGCCACCAGGGCGCGCCCAGGTTGCGCGCGGCCTCCTCCAGCGACGGGTCGATCTGCGCCAGGGTGGCCGAGCTGGACCGGAACACCAGCGGCAGGAACCGCACGAAGTAGGCCAGCGGCATGATCCAGAAGGTGCCGATCAGCACCTGCCCGAAGCTGAACGCGTTGCCCGTGCTGAACGCCGAGATCAGGTTGATCGCGACCACCGTGCCGGGCAGCGCCCAGGCCAGCATGACCGCCACGTCCAGCAGGCCCCGCCCACGGAAGTCCAGCCGGCGCACCGCGTACGCGATGAGCACGCCGACGACGACGCAGGCGACGGTCGCGATGAGGCTCATCTGCAACGAGTTGAGGATCGGCTGGAAGGCCGCCGGGTCGGAGAAGATCGTGACGAAGTTCTGCGTGGTGTACGCCGCCGGGATGACCTCGGTGGTCCAGGAGCCGTCCTGGGAGAAGGCCACCAGGGCGATGGTCGCCACCGGCGCGAGCAGCACCGCGGTGGCCAGGATCGAGGCGGCCAGGGCGACCCACTTGCCGAGCGGGTTGGTGATCTCGCGCCGGTGCGCGGCGACGCCCTTGGACTGGGAGCGGTAGCTGCGCCGCCCCTCGTACCAGCGCATGCCGAGCAGGAACAGCACGCTGACCACGCCGAGCACCGAGGCGTACGTGGAGGCCATCGGCAGGTCGCCGTTGGTGCGGTTGATGTAGATCTGCATGGTCATCGTCTGGTCCACCCCGAACAGCAGCGGGGCGGTGTACGACGCCAGCGAGGTCATGAAGACCAGCAGCGAGGCGGAGACCAGCGCCGGGGTGAGCATGGGCAGCAGCACCGTGCGCCACACCCGCACCCGCCCGGCCCCCAGGTTGTACGCCGCCTCCTCCACCGACGGGTCCATCCCCGACAGGGCGGCCGAGGCGGACAGGTAGAAGTACGGGTACATGGTGAAGGTGTGCACGACGAGCACCCCGGCGATGCCGCTGAACGGCAGCACCGGGTTCTCCGCGCCGAAGAGCTGCTGCAGCCCGCGCGGCAGGATGCCGGTCTCGCTGTAGAGCAGCTGGAACGAGATCGCCCCGATCAGCGGCGGCAGCGCCGCCGGCACGAGGATGATCGCCTCGATCAGCTTGCGGCCGGGGAACGAGAAGCGCTTGAGCAGGAAGGCCATCGCCACCCCGACGATGCCGCAGAGCAGCACGCTCGCCGCGGAGATCATCAGGGACGTGACCAGGGAGGACCGGGCCACACCCCCGCCCGTGACGAAGCTGCCGTAGTTCTCCACCCCGTCCACGCCGACGCTCTCGGCGAAGGTGGCGAACATGGGCTGCACCACGTACCCGAAGAGGATCAGCGCCAGCGGGAAGACCAGGAGGTACGGGAACCAGCGGGAGCCGCTGCCACCGGCGAACCGGTCGGCGAACCTGCGGCGCGGGCCGCCCGGCGGCGTCGGCTCGCCGGTGACCGGGGCGACGGTGGCCGGGCTGGGGGTGGCGGGCATGGTGCTCACGGCCGCACCACCCACATCCGCTCCCGGTTCAGCCGCAGCCCGACCTGGTCGCCGGCGGCGAGCCCGGCCGGCACGTCGATCGCGGCGACCTGCACCGGCTCGCCGGCCACGTCGACCACGAGGTTGGTGGCCATGCCGGTGAACTCCACCTCGGTGACCCGGCCGGGCAGCACGCCCGCCTCGGTGGTCGAGGTCAGCCCGATGTGCTCAGGCCGCACGGACACCAGCGCGGTGTCGCCCTGGCGCAGGCCGTGGTCGGCCGGGGCGGGCGCGGTGATCTCGCCGCCGGCGGGCAGCCCCACGGTGACGGTCTGCCCGGCGGCGGCGGACACCGGCAGGGTGAGCACGTTGCTGCGGCCGATGAAGCGGGCCACGAAGCTGGTCGCCGGGCGGTGGTAGATCTCCTGCGGCGCGCCGATCTGCTGCACCCGGCCGGACTGCATCACCGCGATCCGGTCCGACATGGCCATCGCCTCGGCCTGGTCGTGGGTGACGTAGATGGAGGTGGTGCCGGCCTCGCGCTGGATGCGGCGGATCTCGACGCGGGTCTCCTCACGCAGCTTGGCGTCGAGGTTGGACAGCGGCTCGTCGAGCAGCAGGGTGCGGGGCCGGATCACCAGCGCCCGGGCCAGGGCGACGCGCTGCTGCTGGCCGCCGGAGAGCTCGTCGATGCGCCGGTCGCCGTAGCCGGCGAGGTGGACCTGGCCGAGCGCCTCCTCGACCCGTCGCCGCGAGTCCGCCCGGCCGACCTTGCGGATCTTCAGGCCGTACGCGACGTTCTGCGCGACGCTCATGTGCGGGAAGAGCGCGTAGTTCTGGAACACCATGCCGGTGTCACGCTTGTTCGGCGGCCGGCGGGTGACGTCCTCGGTACCGAACCGGATCCGCCCGGAGGTGGGGAAGTAGAACCCCGCCACCATGCGCAGGGTGGTGGTCTTGCCGCAGCCGCTCGGACCGAGCAGCGTGAAGAACTCCCCGGCGGCGATGGTGATGTCGACGTCGTCCACGGCCGCGGTGTCGCCGCCGCGCGCGAAGCGCTTGCTCACCGACTCCAGCGTGACATCGATCATGAGGCCCTCTCCTTCATGCGGTACCGGACCTTCTCGGGTCGTCAGGTGGGGGCGCGGGGGCGGGACGGGCCCGCCCCCGAAACGCCCGGGCGGTCAGCCCTTGTTCTTGATCTGGCTGTTCCAGTGGTTGATCCACTCGGTCTCGTTCTTGCCGATCACGTCCCAGTCGACGTCCAGCGGCTTGAGGCCGAGCTGGGCCAGCCACTCCGGCTTCTCGGCGATGTCCACGGCCGGGATCTGGTAGTAGTCCTTGGCCAGGTCACCGCGGAGCTTGTCGTCGAAGAGGAACTCCATGAACTTCTGGGCGCCGGTGGTGTTGCCGCCCTTGACCGCGGCGATGCCGTCGACCAGCACCGGGGCGCCGGAGGCGGGCATCACGTAGCCGAACGGCATGTTCGACTGGTTGGCCTGAAGCAGGACGTCCTGCAGGTTCCAGGCGCTGAGCACGCCCTGCTGACGGGAGAGCTTCAGGTAGAGGTCGGTCGGGTTGGCCGCGTACGCGCCGGTGTTGGCGTCGAGCTTCTTGAGCCAGTCGTAGCCGGGCTGCGGGTTGCTGCCGTCCGGGGACTGCCGCATGATCATCGACGCGTAGATCGACCGCATCGTGCCGGACGCGGCCACGTCCCGGATGATGATCTTGTCCTTCCACTCCGGCTTCAGCAGGTCGTCCCAGTCCTTCGGGGCCTGCTCCGGGGTGAGCGCCTTGTTGTTGTACATGATGACCTCGGGGAGCAGGATCTCCCCGAACCAGCGGCCCTCGGCGTCCTTGTACTTCGGGTCCATCTTGCCGGCGAACGCCGGCTGCCAGGAGGTCAGCAGGTCCTCGCCGGCACCGGCGGAGAGCCCCTGCTGGGTGCCGCCCCACCAGACGTCGGCCTGCGGGTTGGCCTTCTCCGCCCGGACCCGCTCCAGGATCTCCTGCGCGCCCAGGTTGAGGATCTCGACCTTGCCCTTGTACTCCGGGTACTTGGCGGTGAACTGGTCGACGACGTAGGTGGAGACCTTCTTGTCGCGGGCCGTGTAGATGGTCAGCTTCTCGGTGCTCCCGCCGCCGGCCGCGTCGTCACCACCGCCGCCCCCGCCGCAGGCGGTGCCGGCGGCGAGCACGGTGGCGAGCGCACCGGCGAGGAGAAGTCGACGTCTCATGAGGTACCTCCGAGGGAGTGGGGGGAACTGCGGTGTGCGTGCTGTGCGGTCAAGGGGTGGGCAGCAGGGTGGGCATGCCGGCGGCGGCCGCGGAGAGGGCGTAGCTGACCGCCCCGTGCAGCACCGCCCGGTCACCGAGCACCGCCCGGCGCACCTCCGTGGTGCTCGGCGCGGCGGCGGTGACCATCGCCTGGAGCCGGTCGACGGCGGCGTCGTCGAGCTGGGCGGCCGCCCCGCTGAGCAGCACCCGCCCCGGGTCGACGACGCAGACGCAGGAGACGATCAGCCGCGACCAGGCCGCGAGCACGTCGTCCAGGTAGTCGGCGGCCCGTTCGTCGATGGCCGCCAACGCCACCAGGTCGGCCACGGGCGAGTCCGGCCGCCGCCCGGGCGCCAGCGCCACGATCCGCTCGGCGACGGCGTTCTCCGACCAGCGGGCCTCGAACGGGCCGATGCCGTCGTGGCCCCGGTCGGTCGGGTCGAGCGGCAGGAAGCCGACCTCGCCGGCGGCCCCGCCGGCGCCGCGGCGGACCTGCCCGTCGAGCACCAGGCCGGCGCCGATGCCGTCGGCCACGTGCAGCAGCAGCAGGTCGGCGACGTCGCTGCCGGCGCCGACGGCGTGCTCGCCGGCCGCCATCAGGTTCACGTCGTTGTCCACCACCACCGGCACCCCGAGCCGCCGCTGCACCGACTCCCCCACCGGCCGGCCCTCGACGAGGCCGACAGAGGGGGCCAGGCGCACGGCCCCGCCGGTGGAGATGCCGGGTGCCGCGATGGCCACCCCGCGCAGTGCCGGCAGCCCGTCGCCGGCGAGTTCGGGCACCGAGCGGCAGATGGTGTCGACGATGTCGCCGGCGAGCCGGACCGCGCGGTGGGCGATGACGGCGCCGTCGCTGTCGGCGATCTCGCAGCTGATCCGGGACGGCTCCAGGGAGACGGCGGCGACCAGTTCCGCACGGGGATTGAACTCCAGCATCGCCCGCGGCCGGCCGGTGCGGGAGGTCCCCGGGCCGCGCTCGATGAGGTAGCCCTCGGCGATCAGCTCCCGCACGAGCGGGGTGAGCGTGGCGGGGCTCAGCCCGGTGAGCTCGGTCAGCTCGGCGCGGGAGAGCAGCCGCACCTGGCGGGCGGTGGAGATCACGGACAACCGCTTGATCTCCTTCGACCGCTCCCGGCTCACCGGGCTCGTTGGTGGCGTCACCACGTCAGTCACACTTCCTTTCTACGGCGAACGAACTTTCGGGTCAAGCATCGAGACCGTCTCGTTACTTGCGGACTCCCCCTGTGACCAGCGGAAACAGCCCTCCTCACGGCCATCCTGAGGCCGGCACGCACGAACCCTCACCGCCAGCAATGCCTCGCCTGGCGGGGAGTTAGTTTCTTTCGCAAATGAAGAAAGACCTTGCAAAGCATTGACGGGCCAGCGCGCCGGTCCCTAGCGTCACCGGGCGAAGGCCTTCCAGTGTGTACGGACCTCCGTACCGCCGCGTACCCCGGTGGCGCCGGTGCTCGCTCGTGCCCGGCACCCCTTCCCCCGCCCTCTCACCGTGCGACCCGACCCCACGTCGACGCGATGCGTCCGACGTCGAGGGTCGCTGCGCGGACCTCGCGTCACGCGAAAGGATCTGCATGCGTCTCAAGGCGTTCCTGCTACCCACGGCCCTGGCACTGGCCCTGTCCGGGACACCGGCCGTGGCCCTCGCCGCCCCCACCGACGCCCGGCCGGCGGACGCCGTCGACCTGGACGTCCTGTTCGTCAGCGCCCACCCCGACGACGAAGCCGGCAGCCTCGCCACCCTCGGCCAGTGGAAGGAGAAGCACGGCGCCAGGGCCGGCGTCGTCACCATCACCCGGGGTGAGGGCGGCGGCAACGCCGTCGGCCTCGAGGAGGGCCCGCCGCTGGGCATCATCCGCGAACGCGAGGAGCGCACCGCGATCGGCCGCGCCGGGGTGGAGAACCTCTACAACCTCGACCGCGTCGACTTCTGGTACACCGCGTCCGCGCCCCTGTCCGAGCAGATCTGGGGGCACGACGACACCCTGGCCCAGATCGTCCGGGTGATCCGCCAGACCCGGCCCGAGATCGTCATGACGATGAACCCGTCGCCCACGCCGGGCAACCACGGCAACCACCAGCAGGCCGCCCGGTTCGCCGCCGAGGCGTTCCACGCCGCCGCCGACCCGAAGGCCTTCCCCGAGCAGGTCACCAGGGAAGGGCTCAAGCCGTTCCGCGCGGCGAAGTTCCTGCGTACCGGCGGCACGGGCAGCTCGTCGACCGGGCCGCAGTGCGCCACCGGCTTCGTGCCGGCCGTCCCGACCGACCAGGTGTTCGGCGTCTGGGAGGGCGCCCGCAGCGCCGACGGCAGGACCTGGGCCGAGGTCGAGGTCGAGGCCCGCCGAGACTACGTCACCCAGGGCTGGGCCAACACCGCCGCCGCCCCCACCGACCCCGCGAAGATCCGCTGCGACTTCTACACCCTGATCGACAGCCGCGTCCCGTACGACCCGGCGGACACCACCCCCGAGGCGATCCTGCGCGGCTCGGTGCTCCCCCCGGCCGCCGGCGGGCTGCCCCGGGGCACCGAGCTCCACCTGACCGCCGACCGGTTCGACCTCGCCCCCGGGCAGAGCGTCGAGGTCACCGCCCACGTACGGGCGCCGGGCAACCGGGCGCTCACCTCGCCCCGGGTCTCCCTGCGGCTGCCGCAGGGCTGGACCGCCAGCGGTTCCGGCGCGGTGCGCGGCGCCGTACCGGCCGGCAAGGAGCGGACCGTCACCTTCACCGTGACCGTACCCGCCGGCGCCGACACCAACGCCCAACACCTCGTCGGCGCGTCCCTGACCACCGGGCAGGGCACCGGCCGCACGGACCGCGCGGTCCGGGTGGTCGCCGACGTACGCGGCACCCTGGAGCCGCTGCCCGAGGTGGGGCTGTTCCGCAGCTGGGCCGGCGACAGCGGCTACCCGCAGCTGGACACCCTGATCAAGCCGGTGCTGACCATCGGTTCCGGCAAGAGCCGGACGGTCCGCGTCGACCTGCGCAACCACGGCGAAACCGCGCAGAGCGGCACGGTGGCCCTCGGCCTGCCGGCCGGCTTCACCGCCGACGCGGCGACGAAGAGCTACGCCGCCCTGGCGCCGGGCGCGACCGGGGCGGTCACCTTCACCGTCACCAGCGACGCGGACCTGCCGACCGCCAACGCGGGCGGCGTCGGCGGCGACTACGGGATCACCATCACCACCACCAGCGCCACCGGCAGCACCGTGGAGAGCGGCGCCCTGGAGATCGTGCCGACCAGCGAGGTGCCGCACGCCGGGCACGACCACGCCGTCGACGGCGTGGCCTCCCCCGGTGAGTACCCCGGCGAGGAACTGGACCTGTCGCGCATCTGGGAGGGGCAGGCCACCACGCCGCAGGACGCCTCGGCCACCGGCCGGATCGCCTTCACCGAGGACGCGCTCGTCGTGTTCGTCCAGGTCACCGACGACGTGCTCGGCAGGAAGGTGGTGCCGCAGGACTGCAAGCGGCAGCGGCGTACCGACAGCGTGGAGATCATCGTCGACCCGAAGGGGAACTCGACCGACACCTCCACCGTGTTCAAGGCGGGCATCTTCCCGGTCACCGACGACCCGGCCAACGGCGACCCGCCGTGCTGGCAGCGCGACGCCGACAACCGGCAGGGACCGGGCGCCACGACCGCCCCGGGGATGACCGTGGTCAGCAAGGTCAGCGCGCCGTACACCGGCTACACCATCGAGGCGCGCATCCCGTTCGCGGTCCTGCCCGACGCGATCGACCCGGCGCGGATGGGCTTCAACGTGCTGGTCTACGACTCGGACACCCAGGACCTCAGCTCCCAGTCCCGCCTGGGGTGGTCCACCTTCACCGGGGTCCGGGCCGACCCGTACCGGTACGGCCTGGTCACCCTGCCCGGCCTGACCCCGGCCGTGCGGCAGCCCAGCGCCCCGGTGTTCCCGGACACCGCCGCCCGCAGCGTGCACAGCCCGCAGACCATCGCGCAGTCGGCGCAGGACGGTGTGGCCCCGGCCGCCGTCGCCCGGCTGCCCGAGCGGACACTGCGGCTGACCGGCCAGCGGCAGGTGTCCGGCGGCGTGCAGGTGACCGTCCGGGCCGACCGCGCCGGCACGGTGTACCTGCACACCGCCGACGGTGACCGGTCGTTCGGTGAGCGCTCGGTGCAGGTGCGCTCCGGCCGCCCGGTGACCGTCGTGGTGCCGGTGACCGGTGGCACGCCCACCTCCGTCCTGGCCGCCTTCGAGGCCGGGGGCGCCGCGCTCGCCCGCCAGGTCCCGCTGACCTGACCGGTGCCGGACGGGCCCTGTCATCCGACCGGATGGCAGGGGCCCGTCCGGTCTCGCGGGCCGATCGGCCCCGCGCCTGCCGACCGCCCGAGTCGCCGTAGGCAAGGCGACCGGCCCGCCCTCGTCTCCGCCCGGTCTCTCGGCGCGACCCGAGCGCGGCTACAGGACGTTGCGCCGCAGCAGGACCAGACCGAAGACCACCCCGAACGCGACGATCACCGCCCGGAGCGGGCCGCCGGGGAGCCTGCGAAGCAGCCGGGCCCCGACGTAGCCGCCGACGACGGTCGCCGGGGCCAGGATCGCGACACCCGCCCAGTCGACGGTGCCGAAAAGGACGAAGAGCACCACCGCCACGAACGAGATGACGGCCGACAGCAGGTTCTTCATGGCGACCGTCCTGGTGAGCGCCTGGCGCTGCAGCAGCGCCAGGCCGGCGACCAGGACGATGCCGAATCCGGCGCCGATGTAGCCGCCGTAGAGGCCGCCGAGGGCGACCGACACCTGCAGCGTCGCCGGGTGGCTGCGCCCCTGACGCAGCGCGGAGCGCCGGACCAGCCCGTCCAGCCGGTCCTGCGCGGCGAGGACGGTCGACGCGGCGAGCACCAGGAACGGCACGATCACGTCGAAGACGCGGCTGGGCGTGACCAGCAGCAGCGCCGACCCCGCGACCCCGCCGCCGACCGCCGCGGGCAGGACCCGGCGGATGTCCGCCACGGGCGGCAGGTCCCGGAAGCCCCCGGCGACGCTCGCCACGTTGCCGGGCAGGACGGCGACGGTGCTGGTGAGCTTGGCGGTGAGCGGCGGTACGCCGGCGGCGATCAGCGCCGAGAAGGCGATCAGGGAACCGCCGCCCGCGACCGCGTTGAAGGCGCCCGTGGCGACACCGGCGGCCAAGAGCAGCGTTGCCTGGATGGGATCCATCAGGTCCCAGGCTAGTGGCGATGCCCGGCGACCGGGCGCGTGTCCGCCGGGCGGTCCGCCCGGCCGCGGCGGGCGGCCCGGGGGCGGGCGGCCCGGGGGCGGGCGGCCCG
>NZ_JBAKHL010000028.1:0-83994 GCF_036902715.1 Micromonospora sp. CPCC 205546 | reverse complement strand
GGCGCCACCGCCCGCTGGCGAGCGGAGGTACGCCGGCTGCGCGCCGCCCTGCCCGACGCGGCGCCGGCGGGGCGGCCCGGCCGGGCACGCCCGACCCACGGTTCCGGCGCGGCGAGGACGGACGGCACTGGGCGGACGCGACCGGACGGCGAACGGGCCGGGGACGAGGGGCGGGGCCGGCTGACCGACGACCTGGCCGCCGGGCTGCTGGTCGGGCTCGCCCACCCGGAACGGCTGGCCCGGGTGCGGCGTTCGGGCGGCTCGGCGTACCTGATGAGCGGCGGGACCGCGGCGGAGCTGACGCCCGGGTCGGGGCTGGTGGGCGCCGACTGGCTGGCGGTCGCGGTGGCGGACCGCTCCCCCGGCGCGCCGACCGCCCGCGTGCGGCTGGCCACTCCGCTCGACGAGGCGACCGCCCGGGAGGCGGGCGGTCCGCTGCTGCGCACCAAGCGGGAGGTGGGCTGGGCCGGTGGGGACGTGGTGGCCCGGGAGGTGGTGCGACTGGGCGCGATCGAGCTCGTCGAGCGGCCGCTGGCCCGGCCCGACCCGGCGGAGGTGACGCAGGCCCTGCTGACCGGCCTGCGCCGTACCGGCCTCGGCCTGCTGACCTGGACCCCGGCGGCGCGGGCCCTGCGCGAGCGGCTGGCGTTCTGCCGGCACGCGCTCGGCGGCGACTGGCCCGACGTGGGCGACGAGGCGCTGCTCGCCGACGCGCCCGCCTGGCTGGGCCCGGAGTTGGCCCGCGCCCGGCGCCGCGCCGATCTGACCCGCGTCGACGTGACCGGGGCGCTGCGCCGGCTGCTGCCGTGGGCGTTGGCCGCCCGGCTGGACGCCGTGGCGCCCGAGCGGGTCACCGTGCCGAGCGGGTCGCGGGTCCGCCTCGACTACGCCGACCCGGCCGCGCCGGTGCTCGCGGTGAAGCTCCAGGAGACCTTCGGCTGGCGCGACGCGCCCCGGATCGCCGACGGCCGGGTGCCGGTGCTGCTGCACCTGCTCTCGCCGGCCGGGCGGCCGGTGGCGGTCACCGCCGACCTGGCGTCGTTCTGGCGCACCGGCTATCCCCAGGTGCGCGGCGAGCTACGCGGGCGCTACCCGCGCCACCCGTGGCCGGAGGACCCGACCACGGCCCCGCCCACCCGGCACACCGTCCCGCGTCGCCGCTGAACGGTCTCCTGCCGTCGCCTGCCGGGGATCGGCCACGCTGTGAGCCTGCGTGGCGCCGGGCCGGCCGGTTCGCCCGCGCCGTGCCCGCTCACTCCTCCACGACGTCGGCCACGAGGACCGTGACGTTGTCCGGCCCGCCGGCGCGCAGCGCCAGGTCGATCAGCCGGCGGGCGCAGTCGGCGCGGTCCGGGTGCGCGGCGAGCACCTCGGCGAGGGTGTCCGGACGGACGACGTTGGACAGCCCGTCGCTGCACAGCAGCCAGCGGTCGCCGACCCACGGCACCATCGTCGAGTAGGCCGGGGAGACCTGCTCGCCCTGCAACGCCTGGGTCACCACGGCCCGGCGGGGATGGCTGCTGGCCTGGTCGGGAGTGATCACCCCCTGGTCGACGAGCAGCTGCACGAACGTGTCGTCCCGGGTGATCTGCTTGAGCACGCCTTCGCGGAACAGGTAGGCGCGGGAGTCGCCGACGTGGGCGAGGGCCAGGCAGCTGCCCGTACGGGCGAAGAGCAGGGCGGTCAGGGTGGTGCCCATGCCCTGCCGCTCCGGATCCTCGGCGACCGCCTGGTGGATCCGCGCGGTGGCCAGCTCGATGCCGCTCTGCAGTGCGGCCACCAGCGCGTGCTCCGGGGTCTCCACGTCGAGCGGAGCGACCGCCTCGATGGCGATCGCGCTGGCCAGGTCGCCGGCCGCCATCCCGCCCATGCCGTCGGCGACGGCGACGAGCCAGGTGCCGGCGTGCAGGGCGTCCTGGTTTCCACTGCGGATCAGCCCACGGTCGCTCGTTCCCACGGAACGCAGCTTCAGGGTCATGGGTGGCAGCCTGCCAGGCGGAGGGCTCGGTTGTCTCTAGGAGATCGAGACCTCGGCGCGTCGCGCGGCGAATCTCACTGTCCCGGGGCCCGTCGGGGCGGCCACAAACCATCCAGCCGGATCGATTGACAGGGTGCCGGACGCACTGGAACCATCGAGACGACCTGGGAGCGCTCCCAGCTCGCCCACCACCTCTCCCGTCCCCCACAGTCGTCCGGAAGGAACACCCGTGACGCCATCCCGACGCCGCCTCGCGCTGCTCGCGACCGCGACCACCCTCGCCCTGACCGCAGTCACCGGCGGTGCGGCCCACGCCGAACCGCCCCCCGACGCCCCCGAGCAGATCGACAACGGCGACTTCAGCGCCGGCGTGTCCCCCTGGTTCTCCTACGGCACCGGCCCGCTCGCGGTCACCGACGGCCGGCTCTGCGCCACCGTGCCCGGCGGCCTGGCCAACCCGTGGGACGCCGGCATCGGCCAGGACGGGGTGCCGCTGGTCGCCGGGGCCGAGTACACCCTCGGCTTCGACGTCTCCGCCACCCCCGGCACCGCCGTCAAGGCCGTGCTGCAACTGGGCAGCGCCCCCTACACGACGTACGCCAGCGTCGACGCCACCGCTGGCGGCACCGCCCAGCGCTTCGAGAAGACGTTCACGGTCGCCGAGGGCAACCCGGCCGCCCAACTGATCTTCCAGGTCGGCGGCGCCGCCGCCGAGCAGACCGTCTGCCTGGACGACGTCTCGCTGCGCGGCGGCGACCCGCCCGAGCCGTACGTGCCCGACACCGGGCCACGGGTGCGGGTCAACCAGGTCGGCTACCTGCCCGGCGGGCCGAAGAACGCCACCGTGGTGACGGCGGCGGCCGACGCCCTGCCCTGGCAGCTGCGCTCCGCCACCGGCGCCGTCCTGGCCAGCGGCACCACCACCCCGCGCGGCGTCGACGCCGCCAGCGGGCAGAACGTGCAGACGCTCGACTTCTCGGCGTACCGGACCCCGGGGGCGGGACTGACCCTGACCGTCGACGGGGAGACCAGCCACCCCTTCGACATCTCCGGCACCCTCTACGACCGGCTGCGCGCCGACTCACTCCAGTTCTTCTACGCCCAGCGCAGCGGCATCGCCATCGACGGCGACCTGATCGGCGCCGAGTACGCCCGCCCGGCCGGGCACCTCGACGTGGCGCCCAACAAGGGCGACACCTCCGTGCCCTGCCAGCCGGGCGTCTGCGACTACTCCCTGGACGTGCGCGGCGGCTGGTACGACGCCGGCGACCACGGCAAGTACGTGGTCAACGGCGGCATCGCCACCTACCAGCTGCTGAACACCTTCGAGCGGACCCGCACGGCCGCCACCGCCGGGCACGGCGCGGCCCTCGGCGACAGCACGCTGCGGGTGCCCGAGCGCGGCAACGGCGTGCCGGACGTGCTCGACGAGGCCCGCTGGGAGCTGGAGTTCCTGCTGCGCATGCAGGTGCCGGCCGGCGAGCCGCTCGCCGGAATGGCCCACCACAAGATCCACGACCGGAACTGGACCGGACTGCCGCTCGCCCCGCACGAGGACCCCGAGCAGCGCGAACTGCACCCGCCGTCCACCGCCGCCACCCTCAACCTGGCCGCCGTCGCCGCCCAGTGCGCGCGGCTGTTCGCCCCCTACGACGCGGCCTTCGCGAAGCGCTGCGCCACCGCGGCGAAGACGGCCTACGCCGCCGCCAAGGCCAACCCGACGCGGTACGCCAGCCCGACCGACAGCACCGGCGGCGGCGCGTACGACGACACCAACGTCACCGACGAGTTCTACTGGGCGGCCGTCGAGCTCTACCTGACCACCGGGGAGCAGGCGTACCTGGCGGACCTCACCGCGTCGGCGCACCACACCGGCAACGTGTTCGACCCGCGCGGCTTCGGCTGGCAGGGCGTCGCCGCGCTGGGCCGGCTCGACCTGGCCACCGTGCCGAACGGGCTGCCGGCCGCCGACCTGGCCCGCGTGCGCGCCTCGGTCACCGCCGCCGCCGACGCCCACCTCGCCGAGCTGAACCGGCAGGCGTACGGGCTGCCGATGCCCGGCGACGCGGGCAGCTACTTCTGGGGCGGCAACAGCAACATCATCAACAACGCGATCGTGCTGGCCACCGCCTTCGACCTGACCCGCGACGCGAAGTACCGCGACGGCGCGGTGCAGGCGATGGACTACGTCCTCGGCCGCAACGCCCTGAACATCTCGTACGTGACCGGGTGGGGCGAGCACGCGGCGGAGAACCAGCACAGCCGGATCTTCGGCCACCAGCTCGACCCGGACCTGCCGAGGCCGCCCGCCGGCTCCCTGGCCGGCGGCCCGAACGCCGCCCTGCAGGATCCGTTCGCCGCCAAGCTGCTCGCCGGCTGCGAGCCGATGTTCTGCTACGTCGACGACATCAACTCGTACGCCACCAACGAGGTCGCCATCAACTGGAACTCGTCGCTGGCCTGGATCGCCTCGTTCCTGGCCGACCAGGGTGATTCGGCGGCGGTGCCGGCGCCCACCTGCGCGGCCACGTACACCAACCACGGCGCCTGGCAGGGCGGCACCGGATTCACCGCCCAGGTGACCATCCGCAACACCGGCACCAGCGCCGTCGACGGGTGGACGGCCCGCTTCGCCTTCACCGGCGACCAGAAGGTACGCGAGGCGTGGCTGGCCAGGGCGACCCAGGCGGGGGCCACGGTCACCGCGAAGAACGAGTCGTACAACGCCAGGATCGCCCCGGGCGGCTCGGTCACCTTCGGCTTCAACGCGGTGACCGGCGGCGGCGCCAACCCGGTGCCCGGCCTGATCACCGTCAACGGCGCGGCCTGCACGCTCTCCTGAGCGCGGCGCCCGGCCGGGGTGAGCCGCGCCGCCGCCGCAACGTGGTGGCCTCCGCACCAGGGAGGCCACCACGTCCTGGACGGCGGGGACACCCGACCCCCACCGGGTAAAGAGCTCGCCGGAGGCCTCGGGGCGGCCCTACGGTACGGCGCATGCCCGCTCATCCCCCACCCGACGTGCACCGGCCCGTGTGGCTGCTGGACGTCGACGGCGTCGTCAATGCCGACCGGCCCGGCTGGGGTGGACCGCCGCGCCGCACCATGGTGTGGTCGGACACCGACCGGGTGTCGTACCGGATCCGGTGGGCGCCCGCTCTGCTCGACCGGATCCGGTGCCTGCACCTCGGCGGCGCGGTCGAGGTGCGCTGGTGCAGCACCTGGTGCCCGGACGCGCACCGGCTGGAACGGCTGTGGCGGCTGCCACCGCTGGTGTCCGCGCTCGACGCCGACCCGATGCCGCGCGGCGCGGACTGTTGGCCGCTGAAGCGCGCCGCCGCCGCCCGGGTGCTGGCCGAGGGGCGGCGCCTGGTCTGGACCGATGACGAGGCGATCCCGGGCCCCGGGGCGGCACGCGACGGACTGACGCGGGGTGGCCGCGCGCTGCTGATCGCGCCGCGCTTCCGGCAGGGCCTCCAGCCCACCGACCTCGATCTGATCGAGTCCTTCGCCGCTGGCACGGCCTGACGCCGTCGATATCGCTGGACCAGCGCGCGGGGCGTACGACAGGGTGGCCGGCATGGACGACGCGGAGCGGCGGGTGTGGGAGCGGCTGCCGGACGGTGCCCGCGCCGCCCTGGCCGGCCTGACGCCGGCGGACCTACGCACGCTACTGCTGGCGGTGGCCCGGGACCGGGCGGCGGCGGTACGCCCCGCGGACCTGGTCCGCCGCTGGCGGACGGACCGCTTCACCCGACCGGCGGCAGCCGACCCCCGCGCGCTGGCCGCCGTCGAGGCCCGCCTGTGGCAGCTGCTGCCCGCCGAGTTCGCCGGCGTCGACCTCTCCCCCGTCGCGCCGCTCGGCACCTGCTCGGCCGTCACGCCGATGAGCCAGAACCGCATCGTCACCACCTTCCGCGCCACCGAGGTGCTCAGCGACCCCACCAACGCGCTCGCGATCGAGGCCGCGGTGCGCCGCCGGGAACAGCCGGCCGGCGGCACCGTGCACCTGGCCGCCTGCCACCGGGTGCTGCGGGCGCAGGACTTCGGGCCGACCTGGTCGGCGCACTTCCGGCTCTTCACGCTGGTCTCCAGCGCCCGCGACACCGGCTCGGGGCGCACCGAGGCCCGGCTGCTCACCCTGCACCTGGCGTACTGGCGCACGGTGCTCGCCACCCTGCTGCCGCCATCGGCGGCGGCCCGGGTGCGCCTGACGTTGCTGGACAGCCCCGTGGTCGGGGAACGGATCGCCGACACCGTCCGGCCGACGCTGGGCCCGGCGGGCGTACCGCTGGTGGACGAACCGGAGCGCCCACGCGGCCGGGGCTACTACGTCGACGCGGCGCTGCGGATCACCGCCGGCGACGGCGCCGACGAGGTCGAACTCGGCGACGGCGGCTTCACGGACTGGACCGCCCGGTTCACCAGCGACGCCAAGGAACGCTGCCTGACCTCCTGCCTGAACACCGAGCGGCTCGTCGCGCTCACCGAGGCCCGGCGGCCAGCGGAGCCCTGACCACGATCAGCCGGCCCAGAGCCTGGCGGAGCCCGCCTACCATCATGGCCATGGATGCAACGGAGTGGATCCTGACCGGGATCGCGGCGACGGTCGTCGCCCTCATCCTGGTCGTGCTGCCGCTGAGCAGGCGGCGGGCGTCGCCGCCCGACGGGCGGGACGCGGCGTTGACGGCGGCGCGCAGGGCCATCCGGCAGTCCCGCCGGGACGGACGGCGCCGTGGGCGGGGCAGCCTCCGCGGCGAAGGGTACGGCGGGGATCCCAGCACGATGGGCACCGCCAGCTCCGGCGACTCGGGCGGGACGCCATGACCTCCCGGCGTAGCTGGCGCCCGGAGCGGTGAATCGTCCACGACATCAGCTCGACAGCACGAGCGCGGGGAGACCGCCTCCCTGGCCGGGGCTCGCGGCGTCGAGGGCCGACGTCCAGTCCAACCTGCTCGCGTCGAGACACCTGGTTGTAGCAGCATGTCCGTCATGAGCGACCAGCGGAGCCCGGGTCTGCGTCCCGGCGGGTCGACGGACGCGCCCACCGTGCTGCGGCTGCTCGACGACGCCACCGCCTGGCTGGTGGCACGGGGTCGCACCGGCCAGTGGGGCACCGAGGCGGCGTCGGCCGACCCGCGGCGGATCGCGCAGGCCGAGGCGTGGGCGACCGGCGGCGGGCTGTGGCTGGCGACGCTCGGCGAGCGCCCCGTCGGCGCACTCGTGGTGGGGACGGCGACCGAGTACGTGCCACCCGCCACCGAGCCCGAGCTGTACGTGAACCTGCTGGTCACCGACCGCGCGCACGCCGGGTCGGGCATCGGCGGCCGGCTGCTGGCGCACGCCGCCGAGCTGGCCCGGGAGCGCGGGCTCGGCCTGCTCCGGGTGGACTGCTACGCGGGCGACGACGGCGCGCTGGTCCGCTGGTACGAGCGGCAGGGCTTCACGGCCACCGACCCGTTCACGGTCGAGCGCCCGGGCCGCGACCCATGGCCGGGACAGGTGCTCGTACGCCGCCTGCCCTGACCTGGGCCGCTCGACCCTGGCCGCCCGGGGACCGGGTTGCCCGCGCGTCCTGGTCAACCGGCTCAGGAGGAGCGTGTTGTCGGCTTCAGCAGGAAGACCTGGTCCGCAGCTCCGGTACATGTTGCCTGAGCGACCTCGGCTCCGTTCTCCACGTCCGCCAGTCCGCCGAGAATTCCGAGGCAGAGGCTGCTGTGGGTCGGCCGGATCCGGTAGCCGGTCGACTCCGGTGTCCGAGTCGGCTCCAGTTGGTAGCGCTGGTGGGGTGCCCCGGTGCACTCAGCGGGCGCTACCAGTGCTTCGTCGACTGTCAGCGCTTCGTCGACCGTGAGGCATCCAACGCCCTCCTCCGGATGGTGCCACCGGATCTCGTAGACACTGCCGATGCTCGTCGCGGCGAGGTAGGTGTCCGGAACGATCGCGGTACACGGGCGTTGCACAGCGAGAGGGCGATCGGTACGACGATTGCGCTCACGGCCCTCGCCGATACAGAAGCCGTGGTCGGGAATGTGGGCAGGCTGGATGAGGAACCAGCCCTCAGGCGGCAACCCGGGCTCGGCTACGACGCCTCTGTGTTGGCCGCCCGTTCGTTCCTGCAGCAGAAACGCCGCGATGCTGATCACCAGCCCGAGGGCACCCAAGCCGGCCACCACCCGCCGCAATCGCGAGTGTCCCTTCACCTGGGAGTCCGCCGGTGTCTGCCCGGCGCTGCTGTCCGACGGCGGCGCCAATGACTCGGGAGACCTTGACGCCGGGCGCTCGGATTCCAGGGCGATGCTGTTGCGCACATGGGCCCACCGGTCAGCGGTCTCCTGGTCCAGGCCGCAAGCCAGGACGAACGTCACGATCAGCGCGGCACGGGGCAGGGTGCTGCGACCGAGCATCGAGGTGATCGTGCTGGGCGGAAGCGTCCCTCCCGATGCCCGTGCCTTCGCGGCCAGTTCCCGGTACGACAGCCCTGACCACAGGCGTAGAGCCCGCAGGGCAACGACGAACTCTCGGACGTTCATGGACGGATCCGGTTCCGGCGGTCGCAACACAGGACGCTCCCCCATAGGCGGTCTCGATTCAGTTGGGACCACCAGCATCCCGGCGGCCACATATCCATACTTTCGGATCTCCGACTTCGTGGCTGACTGTGACCGCCATCACTTCGCCCGTGCGGACCAGGGTCGACCGTCCAGGCGGCGTGTGCGGAACTGTTCCGCCCAGCTCAGACCCTTCCCCGCATCACCAACCGCCGCTCAGGCTCAACACCAGATCGATGCAGAACCCTCTCGATCCGTTCCCTACCAGAGGAGGAGCACATGCAGGAACTGAAGCGAAGGGCACTTGCGGGGGGCGCCGCCATCGCGTTCGGTGTCACGGCGGCAGTCTTCGCGGTGATGCCGTCGGCGTCAGCAGCCGCTCAGGCGGACACCACGTCCACCCCCCAGGCTCCCGCGGCCGTGAACTGCAACTGGGACCCCAGCCGCGGGACCACCGGCGTGAGCGTTGTGACCACCAAATCGATCCGACTGAGGTATGGGCCGGCTGCGGGCTGCTCTTTCATCGGGTGGTCCGACATGGGCGTGCCCACGCAACTGTGGGCTGTGTGCAAGTACCGCAACCCCGATTCGGGCAACACCTGGTACTACGTCGACCCGGACGACGCCGATTGGCGGAAGGGTTGGATCTATTCCGGCAACGTCAGGGTCGGTTCAGGGACGATCCCCACCTGCTGAACGCGATCCGGAGTTCGTGTGCCAGGCCATCATGGAGCGTGGCGCACCGATGGCTCACTGTCCGAGGACCCCACGGCCCCTGGATCTGACCGGCAACACCGCAGCGGCCCCGGACCGTGTTGGTCCGGGGCCGCTGCTCAATCAGGAAAGCTCCAAACGCCCCGAAGGAGATTCGGGCCGCTCGCAGGGTGTCCAACAGTTGGTTCGCCTTACGGACCTGATCAAGACGTATCGCTGTCACAGGTCGATGGCCCACCGCTCACCACGCGTGAAGGCGCGAGACCGTCCGGCCGACCGGCGAAGGGCGGCTACCGCCGCGTCGTCCAGCTGCGAACCGCCGTAGCCGAGGCAGGCCACGATCCCCGAGCTGGTTCCCAAACAAGGGTGGCGTTGCCGCCAACCCGGTCGACACGCCAGCCTGTCCACCGTGGGCCTATCCTGCCTCGTCAGCTCGCGCGGCGTGGAGCTGGTCTTCGAACCCGCCGCCGCTGGTCGCAGCGGTGCAGGTCCGGCCGTTGCCAAGCGCTGCCTGCTCTCCGGGCCCTGGCGCTGTCGTAGCGGACCTGGTGGATGTCGGCGGCCGGCACGGCCCCGTGGACACCACCAGATACCCGGCCGGTTGGCGTACGACCGGCCGGCCAGCCACGACTTTGGGACAATTCCTGCACGAGGAGGTTGCTGTGGCGAAGTTCGTGACCATCGGGTACGGCGACCAAGTGGGCTACGACCGCACCGACTCAGCCGTGCGGGACGCGGCACACGCGCATGACGCCCGCCTTCGCCAGCACGGGGTCGAGATGGGCGTCGCCGGCCCGCCCGTGCAGGTGCGGAACCATGGCGCGGCCGAGGTGACCACGGACGACGGGCCTTTCATGTCTTCCGCGCTTCCCGTGGCCGGGTTCGCCGTCATCGAAGCGGCGACGCTGGCCGAGGCCATCGACATCGTGTCGCGTACGCCTTGCGCCGTCGCACACGGCGTGGTCGAGGTGTGGCCGTTGCAGGAGTCGCCGTAAGCGACGACCACGCCCGCCCGCTCGTCGGCAGAGTCGGACGTGCTCGGTCGACGCGGGCCACGCCCGCTCGGGGACAGAAGAATGCGTCGACACCGGGTCGCCTGGCCGTATGGCAAGATCCGGCCGTGGACGACTTCGTCAGACCGCTTGACGGCATGAACGCGTTGATCATTGGCGGCGGAGGCGACGGGATCGGACGCGCGATCTCGCGAGCATTCGCCGCAGCCGGCGCGGCGGTCGCCGTCGCCGACCTCGATCCGAAGCGTTCCGACGAAGCCACGGATGAGTTGGCGAGATCCGGCGCCCGAGCCGTCGCACTCGCCGGTGATGTGCGGTCCCAGTCCGCCATCGACGGGTTTGTCAGCGCGACCATCGCCGCCTTCGGACGGCTCGACACGCTCGTCACCGTCGTCGGAGGCCAGGTCGCGTTCGTCCCCGCGGTACGGCTGCACGAGATGAGTGACGACGACTGGGACCTCGCATACGAGATGAATCTGCGCTACGTCGTACGGGCAGCCCGCGCCGCAATCCGTGCCTTCCTAGCTCAGGGTGGCGGCGGATCCATCCTGAGTGTGGTTCGGTGACCGGGGTCATGGCCGCGCCCATGCAGGCCGGATATGGCGCCGCCAAAGCCGGCCTGGCCAGTCTCGCCAGGACAGTAGCCGCGGAGTACGCCGCCGACGCGATACGCATGAACGTCGTGGCCTGCGGCGCCATCGCGACGGCCGCAGCGAACTCTGCGCAGGTCGACGGCACGGTGCCCGAGATCCCGATGGGCCGGCTCGGCGCACCGCGCGATGCCGCTGCGGCAGCCGTCTACCTGGCTTCGCCGCTCTCGTCCTATGTGACCGGGCAGAGTCTGGTAGTCGACGGCGGAGTGACGGTACGCGGCCCCTTCGCGCTCTGACCGTTGGAGGCGGGAACGTCATCCTGCGTTTGATCCCGGCGCCCCACGACGCCGGCCGGGGCAGGGTCATGGGCCGGCTCCGGCGGGCGTCGTCGGGGGTGAGGTCCAGTCGGTACGGGCCCGCTCAGCCGGCGCTGCGCAGCTTCGGCAGCACCTCGGCGCCGAACGCGTCGATGAAGTCCCGCTGCTCCTGCCCGACATGGTGCAGGGCGATCTGGTCGAAGCCGAGCTCCAGGTACTCCTCCAGCCAGCCGACGTGCCGGCCGAGGTCGGCGGAGACGTTCACGACGTCGTGGACCTTCTCCATCGGCACGTCCTGCGAGACCGCGTCGAAGTGCTCCGGGGTCTCCAGGTCCCAGCAGATCGGCGGGGCGAAGACGTTGCTGCGCCACTGGTCGTACGCGAGCCGCTCGGCCTCGGCCTGCTCCGGCGCCCAGCTCACGTGCACCTGCAGGTGCAGCGGGCCACGCCCGCCGGCGTCCCGGTACGCGTCGATCATCTGCCGCAGGTGCGCGGTCGGGGCGTTCACGGTGATCAGCCCGTCCGCCCACTCGGCACACCAGCGGGCGGTGGCCACGCTGACCGCCGCACCGATCAGCGCCGGCGGCTGCTCCGGGCGGGTCCACAGCTTCGCCCGGTCCACCCGGACCAGGCCGTCGTGGCTGACCTCCTCGCCGGCCAGCAGCGCGCGGATCACGTCCACGCACTCACGCAGCCGGGCGGCGCGGACGTCCTTGCGCGGCCAGCCGTCGCCGGTGATGTGTTCGTTGCTCGCCTCGCCGGTGCCCAGCGCGGCCCAGAACCGGCCCGGGTACATCGCCCCCAGGGTGCCGATCGCCTGCGCGATGATCGCCGGGTGGTAGCGCTGCCCGGGGGCGTTGACCACCCCGAACGGCAGGTCGGTGGCCTGGAGCGCCGCGCCGAGCCAGGACCAGGCGAAGCCGGACTGGCCCTGCCGCTCGCTCCAGGGCGCGAAGTGGTCCGAGGACATGGCGGCGTCGAAACCGGCCTGCTCGGCGTGGATCACCGCCTCCAGCAGGGCGCGGGGATGGATCTGCTCGTGGGACGCGTGGAAGCCGAACACCGTCATGACGTCACTCCGTACCCATGACGGCGTCCGGCTACGCCGACGAAGCCGAACGGGGCTACTCCGCGTGCGCCCCGGCGCCGGCCGAGGCCGCCCCCTCACCCACCCAGACGGTCTTGGTGTTGCAGAACTCCCGCATGCCGAGCGCGGAGAGCTCTCGGCCGTAGCCCGAGTTCTTCACCCCGCCGAAGGGCAGTTCCGGGTAGGACGTGGTCATCCCGTTGAGGAAGACGTTGCCGGCGTCCAGATCGGCGGCGAAGCGCTCCTGCTCCTGCGGGTCGCGGGTCCAGGCGTTGGAACCCAGGCCGAAGGAGGTGCCGTTGGCCACCTCGATCGCCTCGTCGTACGACGACACCCGGTAGAGGCCCGCGACGGGCCCGAAGACCTCCTCGGACCACATCCGCATCTCCGGCCGCAGGTCGGTGACCACGGTCGGCGGGTAGAACCAGCCCGGGCCGGCGGGCGGCTCGCCGCCGCAGAGCACGGTGGCGCCCTTGTCGACCGCGTCGCGCACCTGGGCGTGGATCTCGTCGCGCCCGCCCTCGCTGGCCAGCGGGCCGACGTCGGTGTCGGGGTCCATCGGGTCGCCGACCCGCAGGGCCGACATGTTCGCGGCGAACCTCTCGGCGAAGGCGTCGAAGACGTCGGCGTGCACGATGAACCGCTTGGCGGCGATGCAGGACTGGCCGTTGTTCTGGCAGCGGGCGGTGGTCGCGACCTCGGCGGCCCGGTCCAGGTCCGCCGAGGGCATCACCACGAACGGGTCGCTGCCGCCGAGCTCCAGCACGGTCTTCTTCAGCTCCCGGCCGGCGATCTGCGCGATCGACCGGCCGGCGCCCTCACTGCCGGTCAGCGTCGCCGCGCGCACCCGCGGGTCGCTGAGCACCCGGTCGACCTCGGCCGAGCCGACCAGCAGCGTGGTGAACGCCCCCTCCGGGAAGCCGGCACGGCGGAACAGGTCCTCCAGCAGCAGCGCGGTCTGCGGCACGTTGGAGGCGTGCTTGAGCAGGCCGGTGTTGCCGGCCATCAGGGCCGGCGCGGCGAAGCGCAGCACCTGCCACAGCGGGAAGTTCCAGGGCATCACCGCGAGCACCGGCCCGATCGGCTGGTAGCGGACGAAGGCGCGGACGGCCTTGACCGCCCCCGCGTCGGCGGGCTCGTCGGCGAGGAAGTCGGCCGCCTTCGCCGCGTAGAAGCGGCAGGCGCTGGCGCACTTGGTGACCTCGGCCTTGGCCGACGCGTACGTCTTGCCCATCTCGGTGGTCATCAGCCGGGCGATCTCGTCACGCTCGGCCTCCAGCAGGTCGGCCGCCGCGTTCAGCCGGCGCCCGCGCTGCTCGACCGTGGTGCCGCGCAACTGTCGGTACGCCAGGTCGGCCCGCTCGATCGCGTCGTCGATCTGCTCCGGCGACATCGGGTCGTAGGTCTTGAGCGTCTGTCCGGTGGCGGGATTGGTGGTCGCGATGGGCATCTCGTACTCCTGTCACTCGAAGAGTGAGTGGCGGGCTCCCGGCTCCTCCCGGCGGCGGGCGGCGCGGCGGCGCTGGATGATGACCAGGTCGACCACGGCGACCACCGCGAAGACCACGCAGAGGACCCCCAGCCACACCAGGTCGGCGTTGAACGCCAGCACCGCGAAGACGGTCATGGTCACCAGACCGAACCCGGCCAGCAGGAGCCGCATGTTGAGCGCGCTGTAGGCGTGGCCGACCGTGCCACGGGCACGCCGGGGCTGCGATCTCGTCATTGCACCGACCTACCCCCGATCGACCCGCTTAACCCGCCCCGGCCGGTCGGCTCCCCCGCGCGCCCTCGTCGGTGCGCCAGGCGCCCCGGGCCGCCGCGTCGGCGGCGTACGCCGTGAAGTCCTTCGGCGCCCGCCCGGTGACCTGCCGGACGGTGTCGGTGGGCTCGGCGTCGCCGAGCTCCCGCAGGGCGGCGAAGGCGCGGATCTCCGCCTCGAGCTGCGCGGGCGGGAGGCCCAGCGGGGTCATCGCGGCGCGGTAGTCCTCGGCGGCGCCGAGGTGGCGCACTGGCCGGCCGGCGGCCCGGGCGACGATGTCGGCCGCCTCGCCGAAGGAGAGCGCGCGGGGCCCGGTGATCTCGTGGACCCGGCCCTGGTGGTCCTCGGCGGTGAGCGCCGCCACGGCCACGGCCGCGATGTCGCCGGCGTCGACGAAGCCCTGGCGGACGTCGCCCACCGGCACGGCCACGGTGCCGGCGAGCACGGCGTCGCGGAAGACGCCCTCGTCGAAGTTCTGGTCGAACCAGTCGGGCCGCAGGATCGTCCATTCGACGCCGCAGCCGCGCACCAGCTTCTCGGCGGCCAGGAGCCGCTCGTCACGCATCGCCTCGATCGCCCGGCTGGACAGCAGGACGATGCGCCGCACGCCGCGCTCGACGGCCAGCCGGACGAACGCCGGGTCCACCGGCACGTCGTGCGGGGCCATCAGGTAGAGGCGGGAGGCTCCGGCCAGGGCCGGCTCCCAGGTGGCCGGCTCGGCCCAGTCGAAGCGGACGGCGCCACGGCGCGACGCGGCCCGGACCGGCAGGCCGGCGGCCGACAGCCGCTGCGCCACGCGCCGGCCGGTCGAGCCGGTGGCGCCGAGCACGAGGATGTCGTCTGCTCGCATGGGCCCATTCGACCACCGGCCCCCGACAATCTGCCGGCGGTCGGGCCGCCCACCCGACCGGCCGACGCGGGGACGGCCCCGGCCGAGTCGGCGCAACACCCGCCGGCGGGTGTTGCGCCGAGTCGCCCGTGGGCCGCGTCACCCCGTCGGTGGGGTGCGTTACACCGGGGGCCTGTGAGCCGGTCGAACCGGCGCCGGCCGGAGAGGATGTCCGGTATGACGACGATCCACGCGCTGCCGGTGACCGTCGCCGTAGCCCGGCGCACCGACCCCGCCCGGACCAGCGAGATGGTGGCCTGGATGCGGGCCGGCACCGCTCTGGCCGAGGCGTTTCCGGGGTTCCTCGGGTCCGGCTGGGTGCGCAGCGCGCCGGGCTCGGGCGAGTGGCACGTCCTCTACCGCTTCGCCGACCAGGAGACGCTGCGCCGCTGGGAGGAGTCGCCGCAGCGGCACTGGTGGCTCTCCTCGGCGCAGGGCATCGTCGAGCACACCCGCATCGAGCGGCGTACGGGCATCGAGGGCTGGTTCGACCCGCCGCGGGAGCCCGCGGTGGCGACGGTGCCGGTCGGCGGCGGGCCGACGTTGCCGCAGCCGTCCCCGCCGCGCTGGAAGCAGGCGGTGACGATCTGGCTGGCGTTCTTCCCGCTCAGCCTGACCGCGACGCTGCTCACCAGCCGGTACCTCGCGGATCTGCCGTTGGCCGCCCGGGTGCTGATGATGACCCTCACGCTGACGCCGCTGATGACCTACCTGGTGCTGCCCCGGATCACCCGGGCCCTGCACTGGTGGCTGCACGGCCAGCCCGCGCCCTGGCGCCCGGCACGCTGAATCGCACCCCGCCACCGGCAGGCTGACCCGCGCCGCGTCTAGCACGCGTACCCGCGCAGCAGAAGTGCTCTGCCGCATACGCGACAGCGGCGGGCCACCCTCACGCACCCGGGCCTAGAGTTACCGCGCTGTCGCTCTCCGCCGCGGGACTGGGGATGGTATGTCTCGACGCTGGGTCACCGTGGCCGCCTGCCTGCTGGCGCTGCTCGCGCTCGCCTGCGAGGGCGGCGGGGAGCCCGGCTCCCGCCCGCCCCGCCAGACGCCGTCGCCCGGCTCGCCCGGCGGCATCGCGGCCCTGGGCGACTCGATCAGCACCGGCTTCGGCTCCTGCCTGGTCCTCGTCTCCTGCGAGCGCAACTCCTGGTCCACCGGAAACGGGCTGCGCGTCGACAGCCTCTACCGGCGGCTGCTCGACCGGAACCCGGCGATCCGGGGCCGGGCGCACAACCACGCCAGCCCGGGGGCCCGCGCCGCGGCGCTGGAGGGGCAGGCCCAGCGCGCGGTACGCGACCGCGTCGACCACGTCACCGTGCTCGTCGGCGCCAACGACGTGTGCCGGGGCGGCATCGAGGCGATGACCCCCGTGAAGCAGTTCCGCGCCGAGGTGGACCGCGGCCTGCGGGTGCTGCGGCAGGGCCGACCGAAGGCCCGGGTGCTGGTGGTGAGCGTGCCGAACCTGCACCGGCTCTGGGAGGTCGGGCACACCGACGCGCGGGCCGTGCGGGCCTGGAAGCGGGGCGTCTGCCCGGCACTGCTGGCCAACCCCACGTCGACGGACCCGCTCGACCGGGCGCGCCGGGCGGCCGTGCGGGAGCGGATCGCCGACTACAACACCCAGCTCGCCGCCGCCTGCAAGGCGTACGGCTCGCGCTGCCGGCACGACGGCGGGGCCGTGCACCGGGTGCGCTTCGACCTGGAACTGGTCAACCCGCTGGACTGGTTCCATCCCAACGCCGCGGGGCAGGACCGCCTGGCCGACGTGGCCTGGCGCGCCTCCGGCCTCGGTTCCTGACCCGTCGGCCGCCCGCGCCGGCCCTCTCGGACCGGGCGGCGGCGCCTGCGTGGAGGAAGGCCGGGGTCAGGGCCGGCGGGGTTCGGGGACGGTGGGCCCGCCGTGCTGGCGGTAGAGGGCGTGGGAGCGCACGGCGAGGTCCTTCGTGGCGGACGAGTTGGCCCAGGTGCCGAGGACGATCGCCGCCCCGGGCACCACCTTGGCGAAGACCCGCTTCGCCGCGCGCACCCCGGCCATCTGGGCCAGTCGTACACCGAGGCGCAGCATCACCTTGCCGAGCGGGTTCTGCCCGCCGCTGCCGAAGAGCGCGCCGGCACGCTCGCGGCCCGCGGCCACCCCGAGCGCGAGCCGGGCGCTCTCGGCGACCTTGTGCACCTTCTGCAACACCAGCAGGTCGGTGGCCCGGTCGCCGTGCCGCGGGTCGACGCCGTACGCGGCGGCGATGTGCAACACCATCCGGGCCTGGGTCCAGGCCAGCACACCGACGTCGATCACGGCGCCGGGCAGCCCGGCGGCGCCCGAGACCGCCCCGGAGAGCCGGGCGTGATTGACGAACTTGCGTACCGCCTGCTCCGCCAGGGCCTCGGCGGAGGCCCCGGGCTGCTCCGCGCGGGCCCGCGCGGCCCACAGCGCCGCCTCCGGCCCCAGCCGACGTACGGCCTCCAGCGCGAGGTGCTCCGGAGCGTACTGCGGGTCCTCCCGCATCCGGTCCCAGAGCTTCAGCGGCGGCGCCTCGGGCGCCTCCTGCGCGGGTGCCGGAGCCACGGCCGGCGGCTGCGGTCCTCCGGCGACGGGCCGGTCGTCGGCGGGCGCGGAATCGGTCACAGGGTCTCCCGGGGGTCGGAGAGGTCGTCGGTGACGGGTCAGCGGCGGTTCTGGAGCTTGGCGGCGATGCCCCGCAGCTTCTGCTGGGTGCCGGGCTTGGCCAGCTCGCGTCGGCCGCGGTCGACCAACTGCTGGCCCTTGGGCGAGCGCAGGAAGGTGCTGATCCGCTGCATCAGAGACATGTCGTCCTCCAGTCGGTGGTGCCTGTTCCATGTGTACCTCGCACTGGCAACACCTGTACCCCGGATGCCCGAACCGCAACCGTCCATTGTGGTCGGTGGAAGCCTACCGCCCGGCCTCGAGGACCGCCGAGACGACCTTGGTGGCGCGCCACTCGTGCTTGGCGTAGTGCTCCGGGTAGGCGGAGATCTGCACCGCCTGGGCGGCGTCGGTGAGCCGCATCTGCTGCCAGCCGGGCACCTTGGCCAGGGCCGCGAGGAACTGCCGGGTGGCGAACTCCGGGTCCATCAGCTCGCCGACCTCGCCCCAGCCGCTGCTGGAGCGCTGCTGGAACAGCCCGACCGAGTCGTGGTCCCACCCGATGCCCTGGTGCGGGTACCTGCGGGACTCGGGGAGCACCCCGCTGGCGACGTTGTAGAGGTTGCTCTCCTGCATGGCGGTGGCGACCGCGATCACCAGCGCCCGCCGGGGCATCCCCATCTCGCGCCCGGTCCGCACGATGGCCTCGGCGTTCTTCATCTGCGCCCTGTCGAGCCCGGCGACCGGGGCGGGGTCGACCGGCTTGCGCGTGGTCTTCTCCGGCGCGGGGGTGGTGGTGTCCGGGTCGGCGGCGCGAGTGGGGCTGGCGGGGGCGGAGACGGCGACACGCGCCGAGTTGCGGGAGGCGGCCTCCGGCTCGGCGCGCTCGGCGAGGGCGGAGGGGGCGGCGACGGGGACGGCGGGGGCCGCAGCCGGGGAGCCGTCCCGTGCGTCCTGGGCGACCGCGGTCAGGCCGAGGCAGCACAGCACGCCGGCGGCGAGGGCGATCCGGGCCCGGGCCGGACCCCGGGCCAGCAGGTGGGCGTATGCCCCGGCGGCGCGGGGGGTGGCTGGCCGGTCGGACGAGGGGATATCGTCCGAACGGTCGGACGGGTCGCCGGGGGCGATCTGGTCGTCGAGGGTGCGGTCGTCACGCATCAGCCGAGGCTAGGCAGGCCCCGACGCCGATCACCTTAGGTGATCTCGTGGCTTTCCTCACGATATGGCCCAGGCCGGGGGGACGGTCACACCGCGCCGGGCAGCCGAGGGGGCGAACCTCGCGCAACGGCCAGACCTCCGAGCGGCCCCGGCGTGCCACGGCCCGGCCGGAAGGCGGACAAACCCCCGCCGCCGCGTCCATGATCCTCAAACTCCCCCGTTCGACCGATAGTCTGGTCGTACCGACAGGCGTCCTCGGTCGCCTGACGGTGGGCTTGTGGGCATCCGCCCGATTACCGATCACCTGACGACCCGCGGCGGGGCGCGGCGAGGAATGCACGAGGATGGCGGGTACGTTCCCCGAACCGGGTGCCGTCCCGCGATCCCGCGGCGGCGACCCGTACGCACGACCAGGGAGGTCCGCACCGGTGCTCGACCCACACGAGCTCTACGAGCTCACCGACGATCTGCCCGACCTCGGTCAGCCGGTCCTGATCCAGACCCTCACCGGCTTCGTCGACGCCGGAAGCGCCACCCGACTGGCCAGGGAGCAGCTGCTCACCTCCCTGGACGCCCGCCCGATCGCGCGCTTCGACGTCGACCAGCTCTTCGACTACCGCTCGCGCCGCCCGGTGATGACCTTCGTCGAGGACCACTGGGAGTCGTACGACGCTCCGGCGCTGGAGCTGCACCTGCTCCGCGACGACGACGAGACCCCCTTCCTGCTGCTCACCGGCCCGGAGCCGGACCTGCAGTGGGAGCGCTTCGTGGCCGCGATCGCCGGGATCTCCGCCCGGCTGGACGTCCGGCTCACCGTCGGGCTCAACTCGATCCCGATGGCCGTGCCGCACACCCGGCCCGCCGGGGTGACCGCGCACGCCACCCGCCGCGATCTGATCGCCGGCTACGAGCCGTGGTTGCAGCGGGTGCAGGTCCCGGGCAGCGTCGGGCACCTGCTGGAGTACCGCCTCGGTGAGCTGGGCCGCGACGCGCTGGGCTTCGCCGCCCACGTGCCGCACTACGTGGCGCAGACGGAGTACCCGGCCGCCGCCGAGGTCCTGCTCGCCTCCGTGTCCCGCAGCACCGGGCTGCTGCTGCCCCGCGACGGGCTGCGCGCGGCGGCCGAGGTGGTGCGCGTGGAGATCGACCGGCAGGTCGCCCAGACCGACGACGCCGCCCAGCTGGTGCAGGCCCTGGAGGAGCAGTACGACGCGTTCTCCCGCGGCCGGGGCGAGAAGAACCTGCTCGCCGCCGAGGCCGGGCCCCTGCCCACCGCCGACGAGCTGGGCGCCGAGCTGGAGCGTTTCCTGGCCGAGCAGACCCGCCCGGGCGACACCCCGGGCAGCTGACCGCGCCGGTCCGGCGGCAGGGCCCGGGATGGGGCAGGCTGGTACCCATGCGTCTGGCGACCTGGAACGTGAACTCGGTGAAGGCCCGCCTGCCCCGGCTGCTGGACTGGTTGGCCGCCACCGGGCCGGACGTCGTCTGCCTCCAGGAGACCAAGTGCCCGGACGGCGCCTTCCCGACCGCCGAGGTGGGCGAGCTGGGCTACACCGTGGCCAGCCACAGCGACGGCCGGTGGAACGGGGTGGCGATCCTGTCCCGGGTCGGTCTCGCCGACGTCACGGTGGGGTTCACCGGCGAGCCCGGATTCCCCGAACCGGAGGCCCGCGCCATCTCGGCGACCTGCGACGGGGTCCGGGTCTGGTCGGTGTACGTGCCGAACGGCCGGGCCCCGGACGACCCGCACTACGCGTACAAGCTGGCCTGGTTCGCGGCGCTGCGCGACGCGCTGGAGGCGGAGCTGACCGGCGGCCTGCCGCTGGCGGTCTGCGGCGACTTCAACGTGGCGCCCACCGACGCCGACGTCTGGGACCCGGCGGTGTTCACCCACTCCACGCACGTCACCCCGGCGGAGCGGGCGGCCCTCGCGGCGCTACGCGACCTGGGGCTCTCCGACGTGGTGCCCACGCCGATGAAGGGCCCGCACCCGTTCACCTACTGGGACTACCGGGCCGGCATGTTCCACCAGAACAAGGGCATGCGCATCGACCTCGTCTACGCCTCGGCGCCGTTCGCCCGGGCGGTCCGCACCGCGTACGTGGACCGGGAGGCGCGCAAGGGCAAGGGCCCCTCCGACCACGCGCCGATCGTCCTCGACGCCGACCTGGTTCCGGCGGTCGCGCCGCTCTGAGCCCGGGCGTCGACGCCAGGCGTGTCCCGGAGGGCGCGTGAAGCCGATGGACACTGCCACCGGAACGCTGATACCTGTGCGGCATGAAAATACCTGCTTGGTATCGGGACGAGCGACGACACCGCCGGCCGACGAGGTACGGCGCGGCCAGTCACGGTTCGTGGAACGGCCGTAGGGTGGAGCCATGGCAGTCGTGAAGATCAACGCAATCGACGTTCCTCCCGGCGCGGGCGAGGAACTGGAGAAGCGGTTCGCCGCCCGGGCCGGAGCCGTGGAGAACTCCCCCGGCTTCCTCGGCTTCGAACTGCTGCGTCCCGTCGCGGGGGAGAACCGCTACTTCGTGTACACCCGCTGGGAGAGCGAGGAGGCCTATCAGGCATGGGCCGCCGGCCCGTCGCGCGCCGCCCACGCCGGCGAGAAGCGCGCCCCGGTCGCCTCCGGCGCCACCCTCCTGGAGTTCGAGGTCGTCCAGCAGGTCCCGAGCCGATCCTGACCCGTCGCGAGGGCGGCACCGATGGCGACCTGACGGACGTGGGCGCCTGCGCTCAGGCGGGGCGGGAGGAGACCAGGGTGGCGAAGGCGATGATGTTGTCCGCGTAGCCCGTCCGACCGCCGAGCCAGTCGCCGCCGCAGGTGATCAGGCGCAGGCCCGGCGGGCCCTCGTCGCCGTAGACCCGTTCCGCCGGCAGCCGTTCCTTGGGGAAGTGCTCCACGGAGTCGACCTTGAACACCACGACCGAGCCGTCGGCCCGGGACACCTCGACGGTGTCGCCCGGGCGCAGCTTGTGCAAGCCGTGGAAGACCGCCGGGCCGCGTCTGGTGTCCACGTGCCCGACGATGACCGACGGGCCGGGCTCGCCCGGGGTGGGGCCCCGGTCGTACCAGCCGGTCTCGTCGGCGCGCTCCAGTGGCGGAACGGCGATGGACCCGTCCCGGGCCTGCCCGACGGGGGCGACCGGAGCGGACACCTCGATGGCGGGTACGGACAGGCGCACCGGCCGGCTGGCCGTCAGCGCCCCGCTCTCGCTGCGGGCCGGCCGATCCTGCCCCCCGCCGGCCGCCCAGTCGAACGGCCCGGCGGTGCGTCCCAGGCCCGCGCCGGTGGCGAAGACCCCGACCAGCACCAGCACCACGGCCAGCGGAATCGACCAGGGACGGCGGTTGGCCGGCCGGGGGTCCCGGGCCGCTGCGGCGGCCGGGCGCGGGGCGGGTGTGGGGACCATGACCGGGCTCAGCGTCGGGCGGCGCCACGGACGGTACGCGGCCGGCGCGCCGCCCGGACCGCGAGCACGATGCCGGTCACGGTCAGGGCGAGGCCTCCCGGAAGCAGCAGCCCACCGGTGACTCCGCCGGCGCCACCGCCGAACCCGGTCGCCGGACCACGACTGGGCTTCACGGCCTTGACGACCTGGAGCATGGTCGAGGCGGTCTCGCCGTCGCGGCACTCCAGCTTGATCCGGTAGTTGCCGGGCCGGGTGCGCTCGCGCACCATCGGCGCGGCGGTCAACGTGCCGCCCTGCGGCTGCACCTGCACCCGGCCGAAGGCGTCCGAGACCACGGTGGCGGGGACGGAGTTGTCCCGACAACTGGCCCGGATCCCCACCAGGAATCCCGGCTCGACCGTGCTCGGGCTGACCTCGACGAAGACGTTCGGCCCGGGCGGCCCCGGCTGCGGCGCACCGGCCAGGGCCAGCGGCGCGACGTCGGGTGCCAGGGCGGTGGACGGCGGAGCGGCCAGGGTCGGCGGGGCCGCGAGCAGGGGACCGACGAACACGGCCGCGATCGCCAGCGCCACACCGCCTCGGTGCACCGTCACGACGCCCCCTCCCGGCGCGTTGGGGCAGTGCCGGGCAATACCAGACGCCCGGTCTGCCGTACGGGATGGATCCTCTCATCCCCGGGCGAACATCACATCCGATTCGGCGGGGTCGTCGCGTACGCTCGGGTCGCTGTGACCTACACCGACTCCCCCGCCGCCGCTGTCGCGGCGCCCGCCGCCCGACCGATCCGGACCTTCCATCCGCGCCGTGGTCGGATGAGCAGCCGCCAGACGGACGCCCTCGACCGGCTCTGGCCGGTCCTCGGCCTGGACGTGCCGCAGCGGCCGGGTACGCCGGTGGATCTCGCCGGCCTGTTCGGCCGCCGTGCCCCGCTGGTGCTGGAGATCGGCTCCGGGATGGGCGACACCACGGCCGAGATGGCCGCCGCCGACCCCGACCGGGACTACCTGGCGGTCGAGGTGCACACGCCCGGGATCGCCAACCTGCTGGACCTGGTGGACCGGCACGGCCTGCGCAACGTACGCGTGGCCCAGGGCGACGCCCTGGACCTGGTCGCGGGCCTGCCGGAGGCGTCGCTGGACGCGGTGCACGTCTTCTTCCCCGACCCCTGGCCCAAGTCCCGGCACCACAAGCGGCGGATCATCCAGCCGGCCCACGTCGCGCTGCTGCGCTCCCGGCTGGCGCCCGGCGGCACCCTGCACTGCGCGACCGACTGGGCCGAGTACGCCGAGGCGATGCGGGCGACCCTCGACGCCGACCCGGGGCTGGTCGACGCCTACGACGGCTTCGCCCCGCGCCCCGCCCACCGCCCGGTCACCAAGTTCGAGCGCCGCGCCCTGCGGGCGGGCCGCCCGATCTTCGACCTGATCCACCGCCGGTCGTGACGACGAGGGACCCCGGTCGACGGATTCCGTTGCCCGGGAACCCCTCCCGACACCTCGCCCGCCCGGGCCGGTTGGCGCTCGGGGGCATGGTCCAGGCACCATGGGACCCGCTATGACGCTCACCGCCGCGCTGCCGACAAGCGCCGACCCCGACACCCTGTTCGACGCGTTCGCCGGCTGGGCGAAGGAGCGCGGCCTCGACCTCTACCCCCACCAGGAGGAGGCGGTCATCGAGATCGTCTCCGGCGCCAACGTGATCATGAATACGCCGACCGGGTCCGGCAAGAGCCTGGTCGCGATCGCGGCGCACTTCGCGGCCCTGGCCGACGACCGGACGACCTTCTACACCGCCCCGATCAAGGCGCTGGTGTCGGAGAAGTTCTTCGCCCTCTGCGAGGTCTTCGGCGCCGACAACGTCGGCATGCTGACCGGCGACGCCAGCGTCAACGCCGACGCGCCGATCATCTGCTGCACCGCCGAGATCCTGGCCAACCTCGCGCTGCGCGAGGGCGAGCGCGCCGACGTCGGCCAGGTGGTCATGGACGAGTTCCACTTCTACGCCGAGCCCGACCGGGGCTGGGCGTGGCAGGTGCCGCTCATCGAGCTGCCGCAGGCGCAGTTCGTCCTGATGTCCGCCACGCTGGGCGACACCACCCGCTTCGTCGACGACCTGGCCCGGCGCACCGGCCGGCCCACCGCCGTCGTCCGCTCCGCCGAGCGGCCGGTCCCGCTGATCTTCTCGTACGCGATGACGCCGCTGCACGAGACCCTCGAGGAGCTGCTGGAGACGAAGCAGGCGCCCGTCTACGTCGTGCACTTCACCCAGGCCGCCGCCCTGGAACGCGCCCAGGCCCTGATGAGCGTCAACGTCTGCACCCGCGCCGAGAAGGACATGATCGCCACCGCGATCGGCAACTTCCGGTTCACCTCCGGGTTCGGCAAGACCCTGTCCCGGCTGGTCCGGCACGGCATCGGCGTGCACCACGCCGGGATGCTGCCCAAGTACCGCCGGCTCGTCGAGACCCTTGCCCAGGCCGGGCTGCTCAAGGTCATCTGCGGCACCGACACGCTCGGCGTCGGCATCAACGTGCCGATCCGCACCGTGCTGTTCACCGGCCTGTCCAAGTACGACGGGGTCCGCACCCGGCTGCTCAAGGCCCGCGAGTTCCACCAGATCGCCGGGCGCGCCGGGCGGGCCGGGTTCGACACCGTCGGCCGGGTCGTCGTGCAGGCCCCCGAGCACGTCATCGACAACGAGAAGGCGCTCGCCAAGGCCGGCGACGACCCGAAGAAGCGGCGCAAGGTGGTGCGCAAGAAGCCGCCGGAGGGGTCGATCGGCTGGGGGAGGCCCACCTTCGACCGCCTGGTCGAGGCCGAACCGGAGCCGCTGACCTCCAGCTTCCACGTCAGCCACTCGATGCTGCTCAACGTCATCGGTCGCCCCGGCGACGCGTTCGCCGCGATGCGGCACCTGCTCACCGACAACCACGAGGACCGCGCCGCCCAGCGCCGGCACGTCCGGCGGGCCATCGCCATCTACCGCGCGCTGCGCGCGGGCGGCGTCGTCGAGCAGCTCGACGAGCCCGACGAGACCGGCCGCCGGGTCCGCCTCACCGTCGACCTCCAGCTCGACTTCGCCCTCAACCAGCCGCTCTCCCCGCTCGCGCTGGCCACGATCGAGCTGCTCGACGCCGAGTCCCCCTCGTACGCCCTCGACGTGCTCTCGGTGGTCGAGTCGATCCTGGACGACCCGCGCCAGGTGCTCTCCGCGCAGCAGTTCAAGGCCCGCGGCGAGGCGGTCGCCGCGATGAAGGCCGAGGGCATCGAGTACGAGGCCCGCCTCGAACTCCTCGACGGGGTGACCTGGCCGAAGCCGCTGGCGGAGCTGCTGGACTCGGCGTACGAGATGTACCGGCAGGGGCACCCGTGGGTGGCCGACCACCAGCTCTCCCCCAAGTCCGTCGTGCGGGACATGTACGAGCGGGCGATGACCTTCACCGAGTACGTGCAGTTCTACGGGCTGACCCGCTCCGAGGGACTCGTGCTGCGCTACCTCGCCGACGCGTACAAGACGCTGCGGCAGACGGTGCCCGAGGACGCCAAGACCGAGGAGCTGATCGACCTCATCGAGTGGCTCGGCGAGCTGGTCCGCCAGGTCGACTCCAGCCTCATCGACGAGTGGGAGCGGCTACGCAACCCCACCGACGCCGCCGAGGCCGCGGAGGCGCTGGACGACCGGGTTCCGGCGGTCACCCGCAACGCCCGCGCCTTCCGGGTGCTGGTGCGCAACGCCCTGTTCCGCCGCGTCGAGCTGGCCGCCCTGCGCCGCTGGTACGACCTCGGCGAGCTGGACGCCGCGTCGGGCTGGGACGCGGACGCCTGGGCCGACGCGCTGGAGCCGTACTTCGAGGCGTACGGGGAGATCGGGGTGGGTCCGGACGCGCGCGGGCCGGCGCTGCTCATGATCGAGCAGGGCCGGGAGCGGTGGACGGTCCGGCAGATCCTCGACGACCCCGAGGAGGACCACGACTGGGGCATCAGCGCGGAGATCGACCTCGCGGCCTCCGACGAGGCGGGCGCGGCGGTCGTCCGGATCACCTCGGTCGGCCAGCTCTAGCCACCGCCCCGACCGTGGGGCCGAGGCGGCCCGGCTGATCTCCGACGCGCGGCGTCCGGGGCCGGCTCCGGCCGGCCCCGCCGTGCTGCCGGTGTCCCGCGGGGAGGTATCGCGTTGCCGGGGTGAGCCGCGCTGGACTAGGTTCACCCCGTGCCCGCCTCGGACAGGGTGCGCCGCCCGTAGCGGCGGCGCGAAACCCCAGACTCCCGAACGCTCTGCGTTTCCGCTCCGCCGCATCAGCGACCCTTCGCCGGTGTGGCCGTCCGGGCTGCCCGGCTCCGCATGCGATGTCCGGAGCCTTTCGTGCACAGTTCTGCAACCACCTGTCCCGTCCCGTGTGACGCCCCCTTCTCTCGTCGCCGCCCGCTCGTCGCCGTCGCCGGTCGGTGGTCGCGGTGAACGCGCGCGCCCGCACCCTGACCGCGGTGCTGTTGTCGTCGCTGTCGTTCCCGCTGACCATCACCGGGGCGTCGGTCGCGCTACCCGGCATCCGGCACGACCTCGACACGTCGCTCACGACGGCGCAGTGGGTCGTCAACGGCTACAACCTCTGCTTCGCGGCGTTCCTGGCCTTCGGCGGCTCGCTCGCGGACCTGCTCGGCAGGCGCCGCCTCTTCGCTGCCGGGGTCGCGGTGTTCTTCGCCGGCAGCGTGCTGTGCGTGCTGGCCCGGGACGCCACGGTCCTGAACCTCGCCCGCGTCCTCGCCGGCACGGGGGCGGCAGCGGCGACGGCGACCGGTCAGTCGATCCTGGCGGCGACCTTCGCCGGACCCGCCCGGACCCGGGTGTTCGGCGCGCTCGGTGCGGTCCTCGGCGTCGGCCTCGCGTTCGGCCCCACGATCTCCGGCCTGCTCGTGGACGCGACCGGGTGGCGGGCCGTCTTCGCGGTCCCCGCCGCGCTGGCGGGAGTCGTGCTGCTGCTGTGTCCCTTCCTGCCCGCCCTGCCTGGCGCCGGGAGGCGGATCGACTGGGGCGGCGGCGTGCTCTTCACCGCCGCGCTCGCGCTGCTCATCTGGGTCCTCGTCGAGACACCCGCGCGCGGCGCCTCGCACCCGTCGGTGATCGCCGCGCTCCTCGCCCTCGTGGCCTGCGGGATCGGGTTCGTACGGGTCGAGAGGCGCGGCACCGCCCCGATGTTCGACCTCGACCTCCTGCGCAATCGGCGCTTCGTCGGGTACTCGCTGGTCGCCGCGACCATGATGGGACTGCTCGTTCCTCTCCTGGTCTACCTGCCCTCCTATCTCATCGACGTCGCCGGCCTCGACGCCGGGCGGGCCGGGCTGTGGATGCTCATGCTCACCCTGCCCTCGGTCGCCCTGCCCCCGCTCGGAGCGGCGATCGCGCGTCGCTCGCCCCGCCTGCTGTCGGTCGGGGCCATCGCCCTCGGTACGGCCGGCACGTTCGCCCTGGCCACCGTCGGCCCCGACAGCACACCCCGGTCCCTCCTGCTGCCGCTGCTGCTGATCGGGACCGGCGTCGGCGTCACCACGGGCGTGATCGACGGGCTCGCCATCGCCACCGCACCCGTCCGACAGTCCGGCACGGTGGCCGGGCTGTTCAACACCGGCCGACTCGTCACCGAGACCGTCGCGCTCGCGCTGGTCGGCGCCACCCTCGCCGTCGTCAGCGGCGGGCAGCTCGCCGGCGCGGGCTTCACCGCCGCGCTGCACGTCGTCGCGACGGCGCTCGGGTGCCTCGGCAGCGCCGCCGCCGTCGCCGTGGGCCTGCTCCTGCGACGACGAGATGCCGGGCGTCCGGAGTCGTGACGCCGCCGACGCCGCCCGTCCCGGCACCGGGCGTGTGCGGGAGAGGCCGCGGCGCCCGCGCCTCAGGACGTGGTGAGGACGACGAGTTGCCGGGTCGCCCGGGTCATCGCCACGTAGCGGTCCACCGCGCCTTCGACGCCGTCGCCGAACGCCTCCGGGTCGACGAGGACGACGAGGTCGAACTCGAGCCCCTTCGCCAGCTCCGGGGTCAGCGACCGGACCCGGGACGTCGCCCGGAACGTGGGGTCGCCGATGACGCAGGCGGTGCCCTCGGCGTGCGAAGCGAGCCACGTGTCGAGGATCGAGCCCAGGTCGGCAGCGGATCCGTGCACGACGGGAGCGCCGCCGTCGCGGATGGAGGTCGGCACGTTGGCGTCCGGGAGCACGGCCCGGATGACCGGCTCGGCCGCCGCCATGACCTCCTTCGGCGTGCGGTAGTTGACGCTCAGGGAGGCCAGGGTCATCCGGTCGAGCCCGATCCGCGCGAGCCGTTCCCGCCACGACTCGGTGAACCCGTGCCTGGCCTGGGCGCGGTCGCCGACGATGGTGAAGCTCCCCGACGGGCAGCGCAGCAGCAGCATCTGCCACTCGGCGTCGGTCAGTTCCTGCGCCTCGTCCACGACGATGTGGGCGAACGGGCCGGCGAGCAGGTCCGGCTCGACGCCGGGCAGTGCGGCCCGGTCGACCAGGGCGTCCTGGAGGTCCGGTTGGCGCAGGCTCGACAGCACACCCTCGCCGTCGTCGTAGGCATCGGCCTCGATCAGGTCCTCGACGACCGTGGCCATGCGCGCGCGCTCGACGGCGACGAGGGCCTCGTGCCGGCGCCTGCGCCCCGACGCCTCGGGGTCGCCGAGCCGCTGCCGTGCCGCGTCCAGGAACGGCAGGTCGGAGACCGTCCAGGCCCGGGCGTCGCTGCGCTGCAGCTTGCGGACCTCGTCGGGGGCGAGCCAGGGAGCGCACCTGCGCAGGTAGGCGGGCACCGACCACAGGTCGCCGACGAGGTCGGCCGCCTCGATCAGCGGCCAGGCACGGTCGACCGCCGTACGCAGCTCCCGGTTGCGCAGCAGCGACGCCCGGACCAGGTGGTCCGGTTCGTCGCCGTCGTACTTCTCCGTCAGGATCGTCAGCAGTTCCTCCCAGACCTCGTCGCGCGCCTCGTTGTGCGGCGTACCGGACCCCACCGCCCCGAACGCCTCGGCCCAGTCGGCGGCGCTCAGCCGGATGTCGGCCTCGTCGGTGGTGACCGTCATGGGCACGGTCGGCGGTTCCTCGTAGAACCTGACGGCCGCCTCGATCGCCTTCACCAGGTCGGCGGAGGACTTCAGCCGGGCCACCTCCGGGTCGGTCTCGACGGTCGCCGTGGCGCCCTCGGGCACGAGGTCCCGCAGGGTGCAGGTCTGCACGTCCTCCTCGCCGAGGCTGGGCAGGACGTCGGCGACGTAGGCGAGGTAGGGCTGGTGCGGCCCGACGAACAGCACGCCGCCCCGGCGGTGGCCGAGGCGCGGGTCGGCGTAGAGCAGGTACGCGGTGCGGTGCAGGGCGACGACGGTCTTGCCCGTGCCGGGGCCGCCGTCGACGACGAGCGCGCCGCTCGAGCCCGCGCGGATGATGGCGTCCTGGTCAGCCTGGATCGTGCCGAGCACGTCGCGCATCCGCGACGACCTGCTGGCGCCCAGGCTGGCGATGAAGGCGGACTGGTCGTCGAGCGCGGCGGCGTGCGCCGCGAACCCGTCGGGGGTGAACACCTCGTCCCAGTAGTCGGTGATCCGGCCGCGGGTCCAGCGGTACCTGCGGCGGCTGGCCAGCCCTCTCGGGTTGGCGTGGGTCGCCGCGAAGAACGGCTCGGCCGCCGGGGAACGCCAGTCGAGCAGCAGCCGACGGCCCGCGCCGTCGGTCAGGCCACGTCGTCCGACGTACACCGGCTCGGGGTCGTCCGCGCCGACCATGCGTCCGAGGCACAGGTCGACGCCGAAGCGACGCAGCGTACGCAGGCGGGCGGCCAACCGACGGACCTCCATGTCCCGGTCCACCGCCTGCCGGCCCTTGCCCCCGGGGGCCCTGCGCTCGGCGTCGAGTCGCTCGGACAGCTCGGCGGTCGACTGCTCGAGGCTCTCCGCGATGGCCGCGAAGTGCCGCTCGTCGCCGGCGATCAGGGCCGGGTCGGCCTTGGCGGAGAGATGGTCGGGAAGGTCGAACGCACCGGTGGTCAGAGGGTTCACGTCGTCAGCTCCGATCTCGTTCTGGGCCTGGCTCGGCGACACCGGTCAGCCGCGCCGGAACTCCTCGTCCGGGGCGCGCCCGGCCGCATTCGTGCGCCGGGTGCCGCGCTCGCCCCGCGAGTTCCACCAGCGTTTCGACGTCCCCGTTCGACGACGACACACGCGTTCAGCGAATTCCGTTTTCGCTGGTCCTGGCCTCGGCGGGTGATTCTGCGGCACGACCCGGGTCTTGCCGCAAGCCCCCCGGTGCGCTATATGTTGAGAAGGGAAAGGAGCGGATGCTCCTTTCCCTTTGTCGTTGCCGTGGGCGAAAAGCACTCACGAACCGAGGTCGCCGAAAGCGCCGCGCCGGTCAGCGGGCCGTGGGCGGGAAGAGGTATGTGGCCGACGCGTCCGCTTCAGTCGGCCGTTCCTCCGGCCGGGCGGTCGGACGAGCCGCGGGTGCGCTGACGGCGACCGGTCAGCTGAATCGCTCCGTGACCACGGGTATCAGTCCGTGCTGCCGTACCGTCTGCGTCAGGTCGTCCAGGACCGGGCCGACGGTGTCGTCCAGTTCGGTCGCGAGCAACGCGGTCACGTCGAGGCCCCAGGCGAGCCCACCGCCGATGCGGTGGAGGGTCCAGGAGAAGAGGTCGTCGCCTGCCCTCCGGTGGCCGGCCGGCATCTGTGGGATCGGCCCACGGCCGCCCTGGCCGCCGGGCGGCGGATTCCACCGTCCGCGGAGAGCCTCGACCTGCTCGACCTGCAGATCCTTGGCGAACAGGACGCGGTAGGTCCGCTTCTCCCGGAAGCCCGCCGGGGTGTCCGCCGGCCCCAGCCGGAGCAGCGGTGCCGTGGCGAGGGTCTCGTAGTCGAGAAAGCTCGACCGCAGTGCTGCCTCATCCGGCAACCGGCCACCGCCGAGCTGCTGGTATGCGATCTCGGCGCCGCTCCGGTCGCTCGGCACCACCCGGGTGAGTGACACCGGATCCGTGCGCATGACCCGGCTGAGGGACGCGCAGCTCAGCCAGCGGGGGTCGTCAGCCCGCCAGGCCGCGGCGAACAGGCCCACCGTCACGAACTCGTGGTCGCGTACGAACTCTTCGACGAGGATCCCTTCGGGTGCGGCCGGGTGTTCGCCGCGCGTCCTGGTGGGGTCGGCCGGGGCACTGCGGGCGCGAGCGAGGAGCAGGTAGTAGTCCAGCCCGCGTTGTGGGTGGCTCCTCCGGGTGACAACCGCTCCGTGTCGCGTACGACCCTCGTCGTCGATCACGCGCAGGACCCTTCCTCCGAGTCGGCCCTTGGCGCCTTCGCTCTTCGTCGGGAGGACCCGATCGGCCGGTGCGGCGCCGCGACGTGCGTCCCGTGCGCGCGGCCTGCAGGGACCCTCCGGGGACAGCGAAGACAGTCGCGGCCCACCGTATCGGAGCATCAGTCCACGGCAGCGGCGCACACACCCGCGAGTCGTGCGCTCCATCGCGCGTCGATGGTCGATCCGGAACGCACCGCTGCCGCTGCCGGGACGGGACGGTCCGTACCGGCCCGCCGATCTCGCCTCGCGCCTCAGCCCAGTTGATCAAGGACGGACGAGCCTCGGCTCCGCCGGGCGACGAGGGCCTCACAAACCCTGGGAGATGTCACACCCGTCGATTAGAATGTGTGTACTAATCGAGGTCCTGACCTGGGAGGACGCCCGTGACCACGCCCGCCTCCACCACACCCACCCCCTACGCCACCCTGCTCGGCTTCACCCGCTACGTCGACCGCAACGGCCCAACGAAGGCCACCTTCGTCGGGGGCCTGCGCAAGCAGCGGGCCAGCCGCTCCGGCTTCAACCCGCACGGCCAGTTCGTCAAGGCGCTCAAGGCCGACATCGCCTTCCACACCGGCGGCACGCATCTCGACCAGGTGGCCGACGTGGTGAAGCCGCGCTGGCGTCCGCTCTACCAGTCGCTCGTCCCGGGCGCGAAGACCTGGCTGGGCTCCCTCGGCGAGCCGAGGGCCGTCGACCTCGCCCAGACCCGCGACGCGCTCGCGATGCTCGGCGACCTGCCCGTGAAGGTCAACCCCCAGTTCGGCGTCCGCCACGCCGACGGCCGCGTCGAGGCCGTCCGACTGCACTTCGACGAGGCGCCGCCCAGCGAGGAGGCGACGCTCGCCACCCTGCACCTGATGGCCCGCCACATGGACGCGGTGCTCCCGCACGCCGAGCCGGTCCTGGTGGACGTCCGGCGGGGCGAGGCCCACCGGATGCCCGCCGACGCCCGCCCAGAGCAGATCGAACGCTGGTTGGCCGGCGAGGCGGCGGCCTTCCGGGCCATCTGGGCCACCGTCGCCTGATCCCCTGCCCCACCCGACCCGCCCGGTCCGGCCCGACGAGGGCCGGGCCGGGCGGTCCTCGACGAGGTGGACCGGCGAATGGTCGCCCACATCCCGGGCGGCGGATCGACACGACGACCAACATCGTGAATCATCTATCTTCATGACCACCGGGTCCACGGACGCCCGAACTTGCGCCGATCCCGCCGACGACGTCCCCGCCGACGGGGACCCCGGCCGACGGGAGCGGTGGTGGTGGCTGCGGCACGAATGGACGCTGGCGGTGCTCGGCGGGCTGCTGCTGGCGGTGGTGCTGACCTGGCCGACCATGCGGCATCCGGCGAGCACGATCCCCGGCGACATCGGCGACCCCACCCTGCAGGCGTGGCAGATGGCCTGGGCGGGGCATGCCGTGCTCACCAACCCGGCCGGCCTGTGGCACTCGAACACGTTCTTCCCCGAGACCCACACGTACGCCTACAGCGACACCCTGCTCGGCTACGCCCCGCTCGGGATGATCGGCTCCGGCTTCGAGGCCGCCCTGGTCCGATACAACGTGACGTACGTGCTGGTGCACGCGCTGGCCTTCGTCGGGGCGTACGCGCTGGCCCGGCAACTCGGGGCGGGCCGGCTGGGCGGGGCGGTCGCCGGGGTCGCGTGGGCGTACGCGCCGTGGCGGCTGGCGCACGCCGGGCACCTGAACATCCTCTCCAGCGGCGGGATCGCGCTGTGCCTGGCGATGCTGGCCCGCGGGCACGGCTGGTCGCTGCGGCACGGCTACCGACCGGAGCGGCGACGACCGGGCTGGGCCCTGGCGGGGTGGCTCGTCGCCGCCTGGCAGATCAGCCTGGGCTTCGGCATCGGGCTGCCACTGGTCTACTTCCTGCTGGCGGCGGTGCTGGTCGGGGCCGGCGGCTACGGCTGGTCGTGGTGGCGGCACGGGCGACGCCCTCCGTTCGGCCGGCGGCTGCTGGTCGCCGACCTGGGCGGCGGGGCCGTCTTCGGCGCGGTGACGCTGCTGCTGGGCCTGGTCTACCTGCGGGTCGTCGACCTCAACCCGCAGGCCGAGCGCTCGCTGGCCTGGACGGAGATGTTCTCGCCGCCGCTGATCGGCTTCGTCACCGCCCCGGCGGACTCGTGGTGGTGGGGCGAGCGGCACGCGGCGGCCCGGGAACAGCTGACCTGGCCGCCGGAGATGGCGTTGCTGCCCGGGATCGTGCTGCTCGCGCTGGCCGCCGCGGGGCTGTTCGTCTCGGTGTATCCGGCCCGGCGCCGGGTCGCGCTGGGGCTCGGTGTGCTCGGCACGGTCCTGCTGGGCCTGGGCGTCACCCTCGGCGGCGACGGCGACCCGGGCTACCTGACGCTGTCGAAGCACCTGCCGGGCTGGGACGCGCTGCGGACGCCGGGTCGGATGATGCACTGGACCAGCCTGCTGCTGGCGGTGCTGGCGGCGGGCGCCGTGACGGTGTTCGCCGAGGCGGTGCGACGGTGGCCGTCGCGGGGTCCGGCGAGGTTCCTGGTGCCGGTGCTCCTGCTGGTGCCGCTGGCCCTGGTCGGGCTGGAGGGGGTCAACCGGACGGCCCATCCGGTGGTGCCGCCGCCCCCGGCCGCCATGCGTACGGCGGCCGAGCCGATGCTCGTGCTGCCCGCCGGCGGCGCGCTCGACCTGATCTTCATGTCGTGGACGACGGACGGTTTCCCCCGGGTGACGAACGGTCTCGCGGGGTTCGAGCCGGTCACCCAGGCGCAGACCCGGGCCGCGACGACCTCGTTTCCCGATGCGGGCAGCGTGGCGTACCTGCGGGGCATCGGGGTGCGATCCGTGATGGCCCTGCCGGGCTGGACGGCGGGCACCCCGTGGCAGGGCATCGCGGACCGGCCGTACGCCGGGCTGGGCATCACCCGGGAGGAGATCGACGGTGTGCTCGTCTACCGCCTGTGACGGCCCCGGCGCGCGGCGGCGCGGCGCGGACCGGACGTCCCCCGGCACGGGCCGGGCGGGGTGACGGGCGTGCGTCTGTCGGTGGTGGTGCCCTGCTTCAACGAGGAGGCCTCGGTGGAGCGGCTGCACACGGCCGTGAACGCCGCTGTCGCGGAGCTCTCCGACGTCGAGATCGAGGTGGTGTACGTCGACGACGGCAGCTCCGACGGCACCCTCGTGGCGCTGCGCCGGCTCGCCGCCGCCGATCCCACCGTGCGCTACACGTCGCTGAGCCGCAACTTCGGCAAGGAGGCGGCGATGCTGGCCGGGCTGGAACGGGCCACCGGGGACGCGGTCGTGATCATGGACGCCGACCTGCAGCACCCGCCGCGCCTGCTGCCCGACATGGTGGCGCTCTACCGGCAGGGTTTCGACCAGGTGATCGCCCGCCGGGACCGGCGCGGTGACCGGTTCGTACGGATGCTGGCCTCGCGGTCCTTCTACCGGATGGTCAACTGGTGGATCGACGTGCGGTTGCTGGACGGGGCGGGCGACTTCCGGCTGCTGTCCCGGCTCGCGGTGGACGCCGTGCTGGCGATGCCGGAGTACAACCGCTTCTCGAAGGGGCTCTTCTCCTGGATCGGGTTCCGGACGGTGGTGGTCGCGCACCGCAACGAGAGCCGGCAGGCGGGCCGGAGCAGATGGACGTTCGGCAAGCTGTTCAACTACGCGTTCGACGGCCTGCTGTCGTTCAACAACCGGCCGCTGCGGCTGGCGATCTACGGCGGCCTGTTCCTCACCCTCATCGCGGTCGTCTACATGGCCTGGGTGGTGGCGGACGCCGTCAGCAAGGGCATCGACGTGCCCGGCTACACCACCATCATCGTCAGCGTGATCGGTCTCGGTGGCATCCAGATGACGATCCTGGGCGTGGTCGGGGAGTACATCGGCCGGATCTACTACGAGACCAAGCGCCGGCCCCACTACCTGGTCCAGGAGACCGAGGACCTGGTCACCGAGGGCGGGGAGGCGCCCCGCGTGCCGGACCAGCCGGCGGTGCGGCCGGCCGAGCGGATCCGCCGGGGCGGGCCGGCCCGCGAGGACCTGCGCCGGTACCGCTCGCTGCGGCGCGCCGCCGGCGAGTCCGTGACGGATGACCCGGCGGCAGCCGTGAGGTCGCCCCGCCGGGACGGGGCGACCGACCCGGCCTGACCCGCCGTCGTCGTCGGGCCGGGCGGCGCCGACCAGGGCGTACGGCGTGGATCCGGGCGGGTGGCGGCCCTGGCCGCCCTAGTGTGTGGGCATGCGATTCGACCAGCACACCGTGGTGCTCCTCGTCCGGCCGCCGGACGCGCCGGAGCTGCCGCTCGACGCGGCCGACCGGCTGCAGGACGCCCACCTGGCGCACCAGGCGGGACTGGTGGAGCAGGGGCTCGTGCTGGCCGCGGGGCCCTTCGTCGACGCCGACGACGAGCGGACGCGCGGACTGGTCGTGCTCTCCGTCTCCCCGCAGGAGGCCCGCGAGCTCTACCACAACGACCCGGCCGTGCGGGCCGGGCGGCTCAGCGTGCAGGTGATGAGCTGGATGGTGCCGGAGGGCATCGTACGGTTCGAGAGCGTGCCGATGCCCCGATCGGTCCTGGAGGCCGCCGCCGGCGACTGACGGCGGCCGGTGTCGGTCGGGCCGCCGAGCGGCACCGGGCGAGGCAGGGCCCGGCGGGGCCGCTACCGTCGGAGCATGGCGGATCGGAGCGGCAGCGGCCGGAGGTACCGGGTCGCCGCGCTGCTGGCCGGCGCGGTGGCGCTGGGACTGGTGGCGTGGGGTTGGTGGCTGCGCGACTGGGAGTACCGGGCCGACCGGGGGCGGTTCCTCGACCCGGGCTGGTGGGCCGGCGTCGCCACCAGCGGCCTGGGTCACCTCGCCTTCGGCAGGACCGGTTTCAAGATCGCCCTGGTGGCGCTCGGGCTCACGGCCGCCGCACTGGTCGGCCTGCGCCGACGGCGCGCGGCCGGGGCGGCACCGTCGGAGGACCGGCGGCCCGACCCCGGCGCCGGGGACTGACGCCATCCACGGTGTTCGTGGTCGTAGGCAGTGCCGTCAGGGGTCGTAGCATGCGAACGTGGACGCTGACGACATCCTGGCCGAACTCGACGCAGCCGCTGCGAGTTATCGATTCGCGCAGTTGGAGCACCCTTACCACTACCTGATCACCGCTCGGCTGCACGCCTACAGCGACGCCGTCCGCTGGGTGCTATTGGTTGAGACGGTCGGCTACAACGCACGGGCTGGCAACGTCGTCGACGTCCTGCATCCCGTGGGCAACTGTGTCGTCGGAGATCCTCCGGCCCGAGACAGCCACTTGGCCCGGGTCGACAACATGGCCGAGCTGTTCGACGAGGACGAGGAATGGTCCCAACAGGCGCCGATCGTGGTGCGCAACCATCAGATCCACCTCGACGCACCAGCACATGTCGAGCATGAGGATCTGTTCCGAATGCTGGTTCCTGAACATCGGGAGTTGCTGCTGGCCGATGAGTCGGAGTTGCGTCGGCTCGTCCCCGCTGACCTGCCCGAGGTGCTGCGCCTGGAAGACTGGCACCATGAGGTCCTGATACCCCTCTCGGCCCATCGCCATCCCACGGATGAGCCGCGACGCCTGATGCGGGTCGGGCCGAGCGACATCGAGGCGTATCAGCAGGTGGCGCAGGTGCTCGCCGCCGCCGACCCGACGCGTTACCGGCCGACGCTGCCACCGAACACCCACTGGAGCAACTGGCCCATGCCCGGCCAATTGTGATCCGCCGGGGAGTGCAGAAGAATCGAGTCAGCCCCAGATCTGGCGGGCCGAGTGCCGACGATCGGTGACCTCGCGCCCAAACCCACCTGGGCCAGTTCATGGCCGGTCTACGACCGGGCCGGCGGGACGGGGCGTCAGTCGGCCGGTCGCGGCGCGGGAACCGGGCCGGTCGGCCCGTCGAGCTGCTGGTCGGCCCAGACGTACGTCTCCGGCAGCAGTTCGGCGACGTGCACCACGCGCAGCGCGTCCATCGGCCCGACGATGACCCGGATGGTGGGGAAGTAGTCGCGCAGCACCTGCCGGCAGCGCCCGCAGGGCGGGATCACCCCGCGCCCCCGGTCGCCCACCGCGACGATCGTCTCCAGCTCGGTGACGCCCTGGGTGGCGGCGGCCCCGACCGCGACCACCTCGGCGCAGGGGCCGCCGGTGAAGTGGTAGACGTTCACGCCGGTGAAGACCCGACCGTCGGGGGTCCGCGCGGCGGCCGCGACCGTGTGGTTCTCGCTGCGGCAGCGCAGCTTGGCGACCGCCGTGGCGGCCTGCACCAGGGCCCGGTCGGTGTCCCGCATCGTCATCCCATCCCCCGTGGCCAAGGTCGGTCGGCGCCCCACTCTAGACCGGCGGAGCGCCGCCGCGCTGGCCCTGCCGGGCGCCGTCGGGCGGCGCGAGCGGGGCGGGCGGGCACGGGTGCGGCGGTAACCCGGGGGCGGTTCGGCCGCCGGCTGCCTATCCTTGGCGACGACATGCAGAATCCAGCCGCACCCGCCGCGACCGACCCCGTCCGCGAGCTGCACCGCCGCCTCCGTCCCCTGATGTTCCGCGACCAGCGGCGCCTGCAACGGCGCCTGGACGGGGTACGCCGGCTGCGCGATCCGCAGCGCCGGGGGTCGGCGCTCGACGAGATCGCCGCCGACGTGGCGCGGGCCGAGGCGGTGCTCGAGAACCGGCGCGCCGCCGTGCCGGTGATCACCTATCCGGCCCAGCTGCCGGTCAGCGAGCGCAAGGACGACATCGCCGCCGCGATCCGCGACCACCAGGTGGTGATCGTGGCCGGCGAGACCGGCTCCGGCAAGACCACCCAGCTGCCGAAGATCTGCCTGGAGCTGGGGCGCGGCATCACCGGCCTGATCGGGCACACCCAGCCGCGCCGGCTGGCCGCGCGTACGGTGGCGGACCGCATCGCCGAGGAACTCGGCACCGAGCTGGGCGACGTGGTCGGCTACAAGGTGCGCTTCGCCGACCAGGTGGGCGACCGCAGCCTGGTCAAGCTGATGACCGACGGCATCCTGCTCGCCGAGTTGCAGACCGACCGGATGCTGCGCCAGTACGACACGCTGATCATCGACGAGGCGCACGAGCGCAGCCTCAACATCGACTTCATCCTCGGCTACCTCCGGCAGCTCCTCCCCCGCCGCCCCGACCTCAAGGTGGTCATCACCTCGGCGACCATCGAGACCGGGCGGTTCGCCCGGCACTTCGCGGGGCCGCCCACCGACGAGCATCCCGACGGCGTACTGGCGCCGGTGGTCGAGGTCTCCGGACGCACGTACCCGGTCGAGGTGCGCTACCGGCCGCTGGTCGCCCTCGCCGAGGGCGAGGAGGACGGCGAGGACGAGGAGAACGTCCGCGACCAGGTCCAGGCCATCGGCGACGCCGTCGAGGAACTGGCCGCCGAGGGCCCCGGCGACGTCCTGGTCTTCCTCAGCGGCGAGCGGGAGATCCGCGACACCGCCGACGCGCTGGGCAAGCTGGTGGAGAAGAAGCCGGCGCTGCGCGGCACCGAGATCCTGCCGCTGTACGCCCGGCTCTCCACCGCCGAGCAGCACCGGGTCTTCGCCCCGCACGCCGGGCGCCGGGTGGTGCTCGCCACCAACGTCGCGGAGACCTCGCTCACCGTGCCCGGCATCAAGTACGTGGTGGACCCGGGCACGGCCCGCATCTCCCGCTACAGCAGCCGGCTCAAGGTGCAGCGGCTGCCGATCGAGCCGGTCTCGCAGGCGTCGGCCAACCAGCGCAAGGGGCGCTGCGGGCGCACCTCGGACGGCATCTGCATCCGCCTCTACGACGAGCAGGACTTCCTGTCCCGCCCGGAGTTCACCGACCCGGAGATCCTGCGCACCAACCTCGCCTCGGTCATCCTCCAGATGACCTCCATCGGGCTGGGCGACATCGCCGCGTTCCCGTTCATCGACCCGCCGGACCGGCGCAACGTCGCCGACGGCGTCAACCTGCTGCAGGAGCTCGGCGCGCTCGACCCGGCCGAGACCGATCCGGCGAAGCGGCTCACCCCGCTGGGCCGGCGGCTGGCGCAGCTCCCCGTCGACCCGCGGCTGGCCCGGATGGTCGTCGAGGGCGAGCGCAACGGCTGCGCCACCGAGGTGATGGTGATCGCCGCCGCGCTGTCGATCCAGGATCCCCGCGAGCGGCCCGCCGAGAAGCAGGCCCAGGCCGACCAGGCGCACGCCCGGTTCACCGACCGCGAGTCGGACTTCGTGTCGCTGCTCAACCTGTGGCGGCACCTGCGCGAGCAGCAGCGTGAGCTGTCGTCCAGCGCGTTCCGGCGGATGTGCAAGGCCGAGTACCTCAACTACCTGCGGGTGCGCGAGTGGCAGGACATCGTCAGCCAGCTGCGCCAGGTGCTGCGTACCCCCGAGGAGGGGCGACCGGCGCGCGAGGGCGACGGCGGCGGCCGGCGCCGGGGCGGCGCGGACCTGCCGGAGGAGATCGACACCCCGAAGGTGCACCAGTCGCTGCTGCCCGGCCTGCTGTCCCACGTCGGGCTCAAGGACGCGCAGAAGCACGAGTACCTGGGCGCCCGGGGCGCCAAGTTCGCGCTCTTCCCCGGCTCGGCGCTGTTCAGGAAGCCGCCGCGCTGGGTGATGGCGGCCGAGCTGGTGGAGACCTCCCGGCTCTGGGGCCGGGTCGCCGGCCGCGTCGAGCCCGAGTGGGTGGAGCCCCTCGCGGCGCACCTGGTCAAGCGCAGCTACAGCGAGCCGCACTGGGAGAAGAAGCAGGCGGCCGTGATGGCCTACGAGAAGGTGACCCTCTACGGCATCCCGCTGGTCACCTCGCGCAAGGTCAACTTCGGCCGGATCGACCCGGCGCTGTCCCGCGAGCTGTTCATCCGGCACGCCCTGGTCGAGGGCGACTGGCAGACCCACCACCGGTTCTGGGCCGACAACCAGCGGCTGCTGGCCGAGATCGAGGAGCTGGAGCACCGGGCCCGCCGCCGCGACATCCTCGTCGACGACCAGACCGTCTTCGACTTCTACGACGCCCGCATCCCGGCCGACGTGGTCTCCGGGCGGCACTTCGACGCCTGGTGGAAGAAGACCCGCCGGGAGCAGCCCGACCTGCTCACCTTCACCAGGGAACTGCTGGTCAACGCCGGCCCGGTGGGCGTCGACGAGGCCGACTACCCCGACGAGTGGTCCGCCGACGGGGTGAGCCTGCCGCTGACCTACCGGTTCGAGCCGGGCACCCCCACCGACGGCGTGACCGTCGACATCCCGCTGCCCCTGCTCAACCAGGTGCCGGCGGAGAGCTTCGACTGGCAGGTGCCCGGGCTGCGCGAGGAACTGGTGATCGCGCTGATCCGCTCGCTGCCCAAGGCGGTGCGCCGCAACTTCGTCCCGGTGCCGGACTACGCCCGCGCGGCGCTGGCGCAGATGCCCGCCGGCGAGGAGCCGCTGCTGGACGCGCTGACCCGGCAGTTGCGCCGGATGACCGGCGTCACCGTGCCCCGCGACGCGTGGGACACCGCGCGGCTTCCGGCGCACCTGCGGGTCCGCTTCCGGGTGCTCGACGAGGAGAACAAGCCGGTCGCCGAGGGCAAGGACCTGCCGGCCCTGCAACGCCAGCTCAAGGCGGAGGTACGCCAGGTCGTGGCCGCCGCCGCGCCGGACGTGGCCCGCACCGGGCTGCGCGAGTGGGGCGTCGGCACGCTGCCGCGCACCATCGAGCAGGTCCGCGCCGGCTACGCCGTGACCGCGTACCCGGCGCTGGTCGACGAGGGCGACACGGTCGGGGTGCGGGTCTTCGACTCGCCCGCCGAGCAGGAGGCCGCGCACTGGGCGGGCACCCGGCGGCTGCTGCGGCTGACCGTGCCGTCGCCGGCGAAGTTCCTGCAGGGGCGGCTCAGCAACGAGGCGAAGCTGGCGCTGAGCCGCAACCCGCACGGCGGCGTGCAGGAGCTGATCTCCGACGCGGCCGGGGCGGCGATCGACAAGCTGATCGGCGACGCGGGCGGGCCGGCCTGGAACGCCGAGGGCTTCGCCGCCCTGCGGGAGAGGGTGCGGGCCGACCTGGTGGACACCGTGGTCGAGATCATGGACCGCGTCCGCCGGGTGCTCGCCGCCGCGTACGCGGTCGAGCAGCGCCTCGGCGCCACGCGCAACCTGGCGGTCGTGGCCGCGCTGGCCGACATCCGGGCCCAGCTCAACGGCCTGGTGCACAAGGGGTTCGTCACCGAGACCGGGTACGCGCGCCTGCCTGACCTGCTGCGCTACCTCACCGCGATCGAGCGGCGGCTGGACCGGCTGCCGGGCAACCCGCAGCGCGACAAGCAGCAGCAGGACCGGGTCGCGGTGGTGCAGAAGGAGTACCAGGGGATGCTCGCCGCGCTGCCGCCGAGCCGCCGGCAGTCGGCGGCGGTCCGGCAGATCCGCTGGATGATCGAGGAGCTGCGGGTGAACGTCTTCGCCCAGGCGCTGGGCACCCCGTACCCGGTTTCGGAGCAGCGGATCTACCGGGCGATGGACGAGGCCGAGGGCAGGTAGGGCGACGGGCGGCCGTCCCGGGTGGGACCGGCGCGCCGGCGACGCGTACCTCCGGCCGGGGCGCGCGGGCGACTCAGAGCGGCTCGACGCCCGGCGGCAGGTCACCGTCGGTGGTGGCGTCGCGGACGTACTCCAGCAGTATCCGACGCAGCTCCCGGCCGGCGTGGGTGGGCACCACGTCGCGGCGCCGGGCGACCGCGATGGTCCGGCGGACGCCGGGCGGGGCCAGCCGGGTGACGCGCACGCCCGGCCGGCGGGCCACCACGATCCCGGGGACCAGCGCGACGCCGAGCCCGGCCTCGACGAAGCTCAGCACCGCGTCCATCTCGCCGCCGTCGACGGCGATGGTCGGCTCGAAGCCGGCCTCCCGGCAGGCCTGGAGGGTGGCGTCGCGCAGGTCGTAGCCCTCGCGGAACATCACCATCGGCTGGTCACGCAGGTCGGTGACGCGTAGCTGGTCGGCGCCCCCCGCCACCGACAGCTCCTCCACCGAGGCGACCACCAGGCTCTCCCGCAGGATGGGGTCGGCGCGCAGCCCGGGGTCGGTGCCCTGGGCCGGCATGATGATCAGCGCGAGGTCGAGGTCACCGCGGAGCAGGCCGCGGACCAGGTCCTGCGAGCCGCTCTCCTCCACCCGCAGGTCGATGGTGGGGTGGGCGTCGCGGAACCGGCGCAGCACCGGTGGAGCCAGCGAGGTGGCGAGGCTGGGCGTGGCGCCGAGCCGGACCCGTCCGCGCCGCAGGCCGACCAGCTCCTGCACCTCACGGGTCGCGGTGTCCACGTCGGCCAGGATCCGTTTGGCCAGTGGCAGCAGCACCTCGCCGGCCGCGGTGAGCGCGATGTTGCCCCTTACCCGCTCGAACAGGGGGGCGCCGAGGCCGTCCTCCAGGGCGTGAATTTGCTTACTCAACGAAGGCTGGGTGATGCCGACGATGTCGGCGGCTTGGGTGAAATGTCGTACTTCCGCCACCGCCACGAAGTACTTCAGCTGATGGAGCTGCATCTACATAGCCTATAGCTATCAAGACTGCGAGGTCGATGCATTGGACGACTGAATCAAGTGCTCCTAGCGTCGATCGTGTGGTAATCACGAGAACTCGGTCGCCCATCCGTTCCAGCGTCGGCCTGAAGGCCGTCATGGCGGTGACGGGCATCATCCTGGTGTCGTTCCTGATCGCGCACATGCTCGGCAACCTGAAGATCTTCACGGGGGCGACCTCGTTCGACCACTACGCGCACTGGCTGCGCGAGATCGGCACCCCGCTGCTGCCGGGCGTGTGGTTCCTGTGGATCATGCGGATCGGCCTGGTGGTGGCGGCAGTCGGCCACATCTGGGCCGCCACCGTCCTCGCCGTGCGCGCCCGCGCCGCCCGCCCGGTGCAGTACGCGCACCGCAAGAAGGTGCAGGGCAGCTACGCGGCCCGCACCATGCGCTGGGGCGGGGTGATCATCCTGCTCTTCGTGGTCTACCACATCCTGGACCTCACCACCGGCACGCTGAACCCGGTCGGCGACCCCGGCCGGCCGTACGCCAACGTGGTGGCCGACTTCGCCCCCGAGCGTTGGTACGTGACGCTCTTCTACACCCTGGCGGTCGTCACCCTCGGCTTCCACCTGCGGCACGGCCTGTTCAGCGCGCTGCGCAGCCTCGGCCAGCAGAGCCCGCGCGGCGAGCGACGGGCCCGCGCCGTGGCCCTCGGCTTCTCCGTGGCGCTCTGCGCCGGCTACCTGGTGGTTCCGTTCGCCGTACTCACCGGATTGGTGTCCTGACATGGATCTCTACATCGAGGGCGACCCGATCGCCGACACCAAGGCTCCCGACGGCCCGATCGAGACCCGCTGGGAACGCCGCCGCTTCGAGGCCAAGCTGGTCAACCCGGCCAACCGCCGCAAGATGACCGTGATCGTGGTCGGCACCGGCCTGGCCGGCGGCTCAGCCGCCGCCACGCTCGGCGAGCAGGGCTACCGGGTCAAGACCTACTGCTACCAGGACAGCCCACGCCGGGCGCACTCCATCGCCGCGCAGGGCGGCATCAACGCCGCCAAGAACTACCGCAACGACGGCGACTCGGTGCACCGCCTCTTCTACGACACCGTCAAGGGCGGCGACTTCCGTTCCCGGGAGTCGAACGTGCACCGGCTGGCCGAGGTCTCGGTCAACATCATCGACCAGTGCGTCGCGCAGGGCGTCCCGTTCGCCCGCGAGTACGGCGGCCTGCTGGACACCCGCTCCTTCGGCGGCGCGCAGGTGCAGCGCACCTTCTACGCCCGGGGCCAGACGGGTCAGCAGCTGCTGCTCGGCGCGTACCAGGCGCTGGAGCGGCAGATCGGCCTCGGCAACGTGGAGATGAACGCCCGGCACGAGATGCTGGAGCTGATCGTCGTCGACGGCAGGGCCCGCGGCATCGTGGTCCGGGACATGGTCACCGGCGAGATCACCACCGAGTTCGCGGACGCGGTCGTGCTCGCCTCCGGCGGTTACGGCAACGTCTTCTACCTCTCCACCAACGCCAAGGGCTGCAACGTCACGGCCACCTGGCGGGCCCACCGCAAGGGCGCGTACTTCGCCAACCCCTGCTACACGCAGATCCACCCGACCTGCATCCCGGTCTCCGGCGACCACCAGTCGAAGCTGACGCTGATGAGCGAGTCGCTGCGCAACGACGGCCGGGTCTGGGTGCCGAAGACCAAGGGCGACACCCGCAGCCCGAGGGACATCCCCGAGGACGAGCGGGACTACTACCTGGAGCGGATCTACCCCTCCTTCGGCAACCTGGTCCCCCGCGACATCGCCTCCCGCGCCGCCAAGAACGTCTGCGACGAGGGGCGCGGCGTCGGCCAGACGGGCCTCGGCGTCTACCTGGACTTCGCCGACGCGATCGGCCGACTCGGCCGCAAGGCCATCGAGGCCAAGTACGGCAACCTCTTCGAGATGTACGAGCGGATCACCGGCGAGGACCCGTACGAGGTGCCGATGCGCATCTACCCCGCCGTGCACTACACGATGGGCGGCCTCTGGGTCGACTACGACCTGCAGTCGTCCGTCCCGGGTCTGTTCGTGATCGGCGAGGCGAACTTCTCCGACCACGGCGCGAACCGGCTCGGCGCCTCGGCACTGATGCAGGGCCTGGCCGACGGCTACTTCGTGCTGCCCAACACCATCGCCCACTACCTGGCGTCCAACCCGCTGGAGAAGGTCGACGCCACCCACCCGGCGGCCGTGCAGGCCCGCGCCGACGTCGAGGACCGCATCCAGCGGCTGCTGGCCGTCGACGGCGACCGGACCGTGGACTCGTTCCACCGCGAGCTGGGCCAGATCATGTGGGAGCACTGCGGCATGGAGCGCAGCGAGGCCGGGCTGCGCAAGGCGATCGACGAGATCCGTGCCCTGCGCGAGCAGTTCTGGCAGCGGGTCCGGGTGCCGGGCACCGGCGAGGGCCTCAACCAGTCGCTGGAGAAGGCCGGCCGGGTGGCCGACTTCTTCGAGCTGGCGGAGCTGATGTGCATCGACGCCCTGCACCGCGAGGAGTCCTGCGGCGGCCACTTCCGGGCCGAGCACCAGACGCCCGACGGCGAGGCGGAGCGCGACGACGACCGCTTCGCGTACGTGGCGGCCTGGGAGTTCACCGCCACCGGCGAGCCCTCGGTGCTGCACAAGGAAGACCTGAACTTCGAATACGTCCACCCCACGCAGCGGAGCTACAAGTGAACCTGACCCTGCGCATCTGGCGCCAGTCCGGCCCCGAGGACAAGGGTCGGATGGTGACCTACAAGGTCGACGACGTCTCCCCGGACATGTCCTTCCTGGAGATGCTCGACGTCCTCAACGAGCGGCTGATCCTCGCCGGCGAGGAGCCGGTGGCGTTCGACCACGACTGCCGCGAGGGCATCTGCGGCATGTGCGGCCTGATGATCAACGGTGACGCGCACGGGCCGCAGCGCGGCACCACCGCCTGCCAGCTGCACATGCGGCAGTTCTCCGACGGCGACACGATCGACATCGAGCCGTGGCGGGCCCGGGCCTTCCCCGTCATCAAGGACCTGGTGGTCAACCGGGGCGCCTTCGACAAGATCATCGCGGCCGGCGGCTACATCACCGCGCCGACCGGCAGCGCCCCCGAGGCCCACTCGACCCCGGTCGCCAAGGCCAACGCGGACGCCGCCTTCGAGGCGGCGGAGTGCATCGCCTGCGGCGCGTGCGTGGCCGCCTGCCCGAACGGCTCGGCCATGCTCTTCACCGCGGCGAAGGTCACCCAGCTCTCGCTGCTGCCACAGGGCCAGCCGGAGCGCTACACCCGGGTCGTCGGCATGGTCGACGCGCACGACGAGGCCGGCTTCGGCGGCTGCACCAACGCCGGTGAGTGCACCGTGGTCTGCCCCAAGGGCATCCCCCTGAACACCATCGGCCGACTGAACCGCGACTACCTGATGGCCACCTCGAAGCGGGGCGACGACATCCCCGGTTCCTGAGCCTCCGCACGTCAGGCCGGCGAGGTCGGCGCAGGGCCGCCGCGTCCTTCCGAACGCGGCGGCCCTGGCCGTACCACCCCCCGGTCGTCGGTCCGCGGTCCCTGCTCGCCTGTCGCGTCGGCCCTGCCCGACGCGCCCCAGCCGGCCCGCCGCGCCCGCCTGCTCGCGCCTGTCGAGCTGAATCGTCTGCGACATCAGCTGAGTCGTCCACGACATCAGCTCGACAGGCGGCCGAGTCGTCGTCGTTGCCCCACGCCGGATCAGCGCGCGCGGCTGCCGGAGCCTCCTGGGCGCCGCCAGCCGGCGCGCGCACCCGGCCCGTCGGTCGGCACCCGGGCACCGGTTCAAGTGGGCAGGGGCGGGTAGCAACCCTGGGACGGCACGAGGAGGGGCGACGGGACATGAAGGCACTCACCTGGCAGGGCAAACGGGACGTACGGGTGGAGGAGGTGCCCGATCCGCGGATCGAGGAGCCGACCGACGCGGTCGTCCGGATCACCTCGACCGCGGTCTGCGGCTCCGACCTGCACCTGTACGAGGTGCTCGGGCCGTACCTGAAGCCCGGTGACGTCCTCGGCCACGAGCCGATGGGCATCGTCGAGGAGGTGGGCCCGGGGGTGACCCGGCTCAAGCCCGGTGACCGGGTGGTGGTGCCGTTCAACATCTCCTGCGGCTCCTGCTGGATGTGCGACCGGCAGCTGTACGCGCAGTGCGAGACCACCCAGGTCACCGCCGAGGGCAAGGGTGCCGCGCTGTTCGGCTACACCTCGCTCTACGGCTCGGTGCCCGGTGGGCAGGCGGAGTACCTGCGGGTGCCGCACGCCCAGTTCGGCCCGATCAAGGTGCCCGACACGGGGCCCGACGAGCGCTGGCTCTACCTGTCCGACATCCTGCCGACCGCCTGGCAGGCCGTGAAGTACGCGGACACCCCGCGCGGCGGCACCCTCGCCGTCTTCGGGCTCGGGCCGGTGGGCCAGTTCTGCGCCCGCATCGGCCGCCATCTCGGCGCGGAGCGGGTCATCGGGCTCGACCTGGTGCCGGAGCGGCTGGCGATGGCCCGCCGGCACGGCATCGAGGTGCTCGACGTCAGCGAGCTGGACAACGTGCCCGACGCGTTGATCGACCTGGTCGACGGGCGCGGCCCCGACGCCGTCATCGACGCCGTCGGCATGGAGGCCCACGGCGCGCCCCTCGGCAAGCTCGCCCAGACCGCCGCCGGGCTGCTGCCCGACAAGCTCGCGCAGACCATGACCGACAAGGCGGGCGTCGACCGGCTGGTCGTGCTCAAGGCCGCGCTCAAGGCCGTACGGCGGGGCGGCACCGTCTCCGTCTCCGGCGTCTACGGCGGCGAGGTCGACCCGATGCCCCTGATGGAGATGTTCGACCGGGGCGTGCAGCTGCGGATGGGCCAGTGCCACGTGCGCCGGTGGACCGACGAGATCATCCCGCTGCTCTCGGGCGACGACGACCCGCTGGGCGTGGAGGACCTGCGTACCCACCGGATGCCGCTCGCGCAGGCGCCGCAGGCGTACGAGATGTTCCAGAAGAAGGAGGACGGCTGCGTCAAGGTCGTGCTCGCGCCGTGACCCGGACGGTGGTCGTGACCGGCGCGACCAGCGGGATCGGCCGGGCGGCGGCCCGGTCCTTCGCCCGACGCGGGGACCGCCTCGTGCTCGCGGCCCGCTCCCCCGCCTCGCTCACCGCCGTCGGTGCGGAGTGCCGGGCCGCGGGCGCACAGGCGCTGGAGGTGCCCACCGACATCACCGCCGACGGCGCGGTGGCGGCGCTCGCCGAGGCGGCGCTCGACCGGTTCGGCGGCATCGACGTCTGGGTGCACACGGCGGCGGTGATGGCCTACGGCCGCTTCGAGGAGACCCCGGAGCGGGTCTTCGAGCAGGTGGTACGCACCGACCTGCTCGCCGCCGCCGCGGTGGCCCGGGTGGCGCTGCGCCGCTTCCGGGCCGACGGCGCAGGGACGCTGATCCTCACCGGATCGGTGCTCGGGCACATCACGGCGCCGTACATGAGCGGGTACGTGGCGAGCAAGTGGGGGTTGCAGGGGCTGACCCGCACGTTGCAGCAGGAGGCCCGGGAGACACCGGGGGTGCACGTCTGCATCGTCAACCCCGGCAGCGTGGACACCCCGGTCTACCAGCGGGCCGCCAACCACCTCGGCCGGACCGGCCGGCCCCCGCCGCCGGTCACCACGCCGGAGCGGGTGGCGCGGGCCATCGTGGACTGCGCCGACCGGCCCCGCCGGGAGGTGTCGGTGGGCCGGGTCAACGTGGTCATGCGGGTCGGCTTCACCCTGCTGCCGGGCGTCTACGACGCCCTCGTCGGGCCGTTGATGCGGCTGCTCGGGCTGACCGACCGGCCGGTCGCGCCGCACGACGGCACGGTGTTCGCGCCGGAACCCACCGCCGCCTCGGTGCGCGGCGGCTGGCTGCCTGACCTGGGCAGGGTGGCGCGGGCCGTCGGGGAACTGCCCGGCCCGGTCGTGGCGGCCGTCCGGCGCCGGCTGCCGTGAAGCCCGCGCGGGATCACCGGCGTCGATCGTTTCGCCTAGGGTGGTGGGCCGACCCACCACGACGGGAGAGACGATTGACTATCCGGGTGAACCGCAGGACCGCGCTGGGACTGGGCACGGTGGCCACGGTGGCCACGGCGGGCACGGTGCTCGGCGCCGCCGCGCCGGCGTCCGCCGCGCCCGAGGTCGCCGAGCCGGCTCCGGCGACGCCCCGGCAGGCCGCCCGCCGGGTGGCCGCGATCTACGAGCGGGAGACGGTGGCAGCGGGGGGCAACTGGCAGGCGTACGTCAGCGTCGCCGACCCGGCCGGCGCCCCGGTGGTGGCGGTGTCCGACGAGCCGGACCGGCGCATCGAGGCGTACAGCGTCAACAAGGTCGCGGTGGCCGTGGCGGTGCTCGACAAGGTCGACCGGGGGCTGCTGACGCTCGACCAGCGGGTCGAGGTGACCGAGGCGATCGTGGTGCCCGGCGGCGACGGCGTGTTCAGCCTCGACGGGGCCTACCCGAGCTTCGTGACGCTCGGCCACGTGCTGGCCAACCTGCTGACCGTCTCCGACGACACGGCCGTACGGCTCTGCGGTCTGGTCTGCCCCGCCGCCGAACTCAACGACCTCCTGCGCGGCAAGGGCTTCCCGAACACCCAGGTGCAGCCGGTGGCCAACCCCAACCGGTTCTTCCTCGGCACCAGCACGCCCCGGGAGACCCACGACCTGCTGCGCGCTCTGGTGGCCGGCACGCTGCTCTCGCCGGCCGGCACGGCGTTCGTGCTGCGGCTGCTGCGCGCCCCCGTCGCGTACACCGACGGGATCCGGCGGGTCATGTCCTCGACCGAGCGGGCCCGGGTCGCCACGAAGGCGGGCTGGTTCGCCGACGCCCGGCACGAGGCCGGGGTGATCTTCGACACGGCGGGCGCGCCCGTGCTGACGTACGCCCTCTTCGCCGACGGGCAGGCCGGGTCGGACGACTACGGCGCGACGCATCCCGCCGTCGCGGCCCGGGCCCGCATGGGCCGGCGCTTCCTCGCCGCGGTCGACCGCCTCACCGGCACCGGCCCCGCCCACCGGGCGGCCGTCCAGCGGCCCAGCAACGGCGGCTGAACGGCGCCCGACGCGCGGGGTCGCCACGGCGGCGGCCCCGCCGACCTTCCGGCGGTGCCTCGACCGTCGGGCTACCGTGGACGCGGGACACGGCGGAGGGACGGCGATGGGCGCACCAGCGGAACGCTCGGGACTCGAGGCGGCGCTCGGGCGCCGGCTGCGCGGTGCGGTCGGGCTGGCCGCGCTGGCCGGGCTCGCCTGGGTGGCCCGGGACGTGCCGGCGGCACTCGGTGGCCGGCTCACCGGCGCCCGCGCCCAGCGGGCCGCCCGCTCGCCCCGGTTCCGTGACGGCACCTTCCACAACCCGGGCGGCTCCCGCTCGATGCCCGGCGTCGCCGACCGCGGCCTGGTCCGTGAGCTGATCTTCGGCAAGCAGAAGCGCCGGCCGGGCGCCGCCGTGCCGCTGCTGCGCCCGGACGCCGCCCCGGCCGCCGACGTCGGGCGCGAGCTGAACGTCGTCTGGTACGGCCACGCCTCCGCGCTGATCGAGATCGAGGGTCGCCGGGTGCTGCTCGACCCGGTGTGGAGCGACCGGTGCTCCCCGTCGGCCCTGGTCGGCCCGCGCCGCCTGCACGCCCCGCCGGTGCGCCTCGACGAACTGCCCCCGGTGGACGCGATCCTGATCTCGCACGACCACTACGACCACCTCGACATGGCGACCGTGCAGGCGCTGCTGGGCGGCCAGTCGGCGCCGTTTCTGGTGCCCCTGGGAGTGGGCGCGCACCTCGACCGCTGGGGCGTGCCGGCGCAGCGGATCGTCGAGCTGGACTGGTCGGAGAGCCACCGGGTGGCGGGGCTGGAGATCACCGCCACCGCCGCGCAGCACTTCTCCGGCCGGGGGCTGCGCCGCGACGGCACGCTCTGGAGTTCCTGGGTGGTCGCCGGGGCGCACCGGAAGGTCTTCTACACCGGCGACTCCGGCTACTTCGACGGCTACGCCGAGATCGGCGAGCGGCACGGGCCGTTCGACGTCACGCTGATGCAGATCGGGGCGTACGACCGGGCCTGGCCGAGCATCCACATGTTCCCGGAGGAGGCCGTCGCAGCCCACCTCGACCTGCGCGGCGGGCTGCTCGTGCCGGTGCACTGGGCCACGTTCAACCTGGCCCTGCACGACTGGTCCGAGCCGGTGGACCGGATCTGGGCGGAGGCGAAGGGCCGGGACGTGCGGCTGGCCGTGCCCCGCCCCGGCCAGCGGGTGGTGGTGGACGACCCGCCGGCCGTCGACGGCTGGTGGCAGGCCGTCGCCTGAGGCGTCCTCAGAGGACGAAGGCGTCGGTCCACAGCGCCCCGGAGCGACCCGACAGGGCGTCCAGCATGGCGACCGCCTGGCCGTCGGTGAGCTGGGCGACGAAGTCGACGATCGCCCGGCCGCGGGCCTTGCCGATCCGGTCGGGCGTACGCGGGTGCAGCTCCGCCTCGGCCAGCTCCACCAGGTCGTGCAGCCGGCGCGGCAGCCGGGACGCCTCCTCGGGGTCGAGCAGCCAGTCCAGCAGCGCCTCGACCAGGGTGCCCAGCAGCCGGGCCTGCCCGCGCTGGTGCAGGGCCAGGTCGGGTCGGGCCAGCACGAAGCGGTGGTGGACGAACTTGAGCACCTGCACCTCGTGCCACTGCGCCGGAGCGAGCAGCACGTGCCCGGAGCGCACCGCCGGCTGCTCCACCACGGTGATCGCGTCGACGAAGCGGGTCGTCCACCGGGCGGAGAACCGGGCAACGTACTGCTCAGCCTCGATGGAGCCGTCGAAGGGCATGGCGAGCAGCCCCTCCACCAGCTCCTCGCGCACGTGCTCGACGGCGGCGGCGAACGCCTCGTCGTCGGCGACCCAGGCGTCCTTGCGGTGCAGTTGCCGGCGCAGCCGCTCGATCGCCGAGCCGGGCCGGCGGGCGGCGGCGGCCAGGGCCGCGTCGGTGATGGCCCGGAAGTGCCCGCTCTCGCGCTGCCAGGCCATCAGCTCGGCGGCCACCGCGCCCTGCTGGAGCACCCCGACCCGGTAGAAGTCCTCGACGTCGTGGATCGCGTACGCGATGTCGTCGGCCGTGTCCATGATCGACGCCTCGGCGGTCTGCTGCCAGTCCGGGATCCGACCCACGAAGGGCTCCCGGGCCTGCCGCAGGTCGTCGACCTCGGTCCGGTACGCCCCGAACTTCGACGAGCCGCTGCCGGGGTCGTCCGGCGGCGCGGTGGCGCCGCGCGGCGGCGGGTCGAGCAGCCGGGGGTGCGGGTCGGGATGGTCCAGCCGCGTCCACGGGTACTTCAGCAGCGCCGCCCGCACCGCCGCCGTCAGGTCCAGGCCGGTGGTCGCCGCGCCACGGATCTCGGTGCTGGTGACGATCCGGTACGACTGGGCGTTGCCCTCGAAGCCGTCGGTCAGCCCGAGCCGCTGCCGCGCCAGCCGGTCCAGCACCCGCTCCCCCAGGTGCCCGAACGGCGGGTGGCCGAGGTCGTGCGCGAGCGCCGCGGCCTCCACCACGTCCGGGTCGCAGCCGCCCAGCTTCTCCAGCAGGTCACGGTGCCGTTCGTCGGCGGTGAGCCGCTCGGCGATGGCGCGCGCCACCTGCGCCACCTTGAGGCTGTGGGTCAGCCGGTTGTGCACGAGCAGGCCGGAGCCGCCGGGGCTGACCACCTGGGTCACGCCGTTGAGCCGGGCGAAGAACGGCGAGGCCACGATGCGGTCCCGGTCGGCCCGGAAGGGGCTGGCGGCGAGGTCGCCGAGCGCCCGGGCGCTGCCGCCGAAGAGCCGCCGGGCGCGCGGGTCCGCGGGAGTTTCCATGATCGCCACGCTAGCGCAGCGGGGCCCGGCGCGCCGACGGTCACCGCCGTCACCGCGGGCCGGGATGGCGGCGGCGCCCGGGCGAGTCGCCGCCACGCCGGGCCGGGGGCGACGACGGCCGTCGGTGCGGGCCGGCACAATGCAGGGCGGAACCCACACCGAAGGCGGATCGAGATCGTGACCCTCTCTGTTCATCAGCGGATCGCCGAGGAGCTCGGCGTCGCCGAGCGTCAGGTACGGGCGGCCGTGGAGCTGCTCGACGGCGGCGCGACCGTGCCGTTCATCGCCCGCTACCGCAAGGAGGCCACCGGCCTGCTCGACGACACCCAGCTGCGCACCCTGGAGGAGCGGCTGCGCTACCTGCGCGAGCTGGACGAGCGGCGCGCGGCGGTGCTGGAGTCGATCCGCGGCCAGGGCAAGCTCGACGAGGCCCTGGAAGCGCAGATCATGGCGGCGGACTCGAAGTCCCGCCTGGAGGACATCTACCTGCCCTACAAGCCCAAGCGCCGCACCCGGGCGCAGGTCGCCCGCGAGGCCGGGCTGGAGCCGCTGGCCGAGTCGCTGCTGGCCGACCCGGGTCAGGACCCGCGCCAGGCCGCCGCCGGCTACGTGGACGCGGAGCGGGGCGTGGCCGATGCCGCCGCCGCCCTGGAGGGCGCCCGGGCCATCCTCATCGAACGCTTCGCCGAGGACGCCGACCTGATCGGCACGCTGCGCGAGCAGATGTGGTCGCGGGGCCGGCTGGTCTCGCGCGTACGCGACGGGCAGGAGGCGGCCGGCGCCAAGTTCGCCGACTACTTCGACTTCGCCGAGCCGTACCCGAAGCTGCCCTCGCACCGGATCCTGGCCATGTTCCGGGGCGAGAAGGAGGGCGTGCTCGACCTGACCATGGAGCCCGAGGAGGCCGGCGAGGCCGACGCGGCGCCAACCGGGCCGAGTCGCTACGAGGCGGTGATCGCGGGCCGGTTCGGCGTCACCGACAAGGGCCGGCCGGCGGACCGGTGGCTGGCCGACACGGTGCGCTGGGCCTGGCGTACCCGGATCCTCATCCACCTGGGGGCGGATCTGCGGATGCGCCTGTGGCAGGCGGCCGAGGAGGAGGCGGTGCGGGTCTTCGCCACCAACCTGCGGGACCTGCTGCTCGCCGCCCCGGCCGGCAGCCGGGCCACGATGGGGCTGGACCCGGGCCTGCGTACCGGCGTGAAGGTCGCCGTCGTGGACGCCACCGGGAAGGTGGTCGCCACCGACACGATCTATCCACACGAGCCGCGCCGGCAGTGGGACGCCTCGATCGAGACCCTCGCCCGGCTGGCCGGGGCGCACGGCGTCGAGCTGGTCGCCATCGGCAACGGCACCGCCAGCCGGGAGACCGACAAGCTCGCCGGTGAGCTGATCAAGCGCTACCCGCAGCTCAACCTGACCAAGGTGGTGGTCTCCGAGGCCGGCGCGTCGGTCTACTCCGCCTCCGCGTACGCCTCCCAGGAGCTGCCCGGGCTGGACGTCTCGCTGCGCGGCGCGGTCTCCATCGCCCGCCGCCTGCAGGATCCGCTCGCCGAGCTGGTCAAGATCGATCCGCGCTCGATCGGAGTCGGCCAGTACCAGCACGACCTGTCGGAGGTGAAGCTGTCCCGGTCGCTGGACGCGGTGGTCGAGGACTGCGTCAATGCCGTCGGCGTCGACGTCAACACCGCCTCCGCGCCGCTGCTGACCCGGGTCTCGGGCATCGGCGCCGGGCTGGCGGAGAACATCGTGCTGCACCGCGACGCCAACGGGCCGTTCCGCACCCGCTCGGAGCTCAAGAAGGTCGCCCGGCTCGGGCCGAAGGCCTTCGAGCAGTGCGCGGGCTTCCTGCGCATCCCCGGCGGCGACGACCCCCTGGACTCCTCCAGCGTGCACCCCGAGGCGTACCCGGTGGTGCGCCGGATCCTGTCCACCACCGGCCAGGACCTGCGCTCGTTGATCGGCAGGAGCACGATCCTGCGGGGGCTGCGGGCCACCGACTTCGTCGACGACACCTTCGGCCTGCCCACCGTCACCGACATCCTCGCCGAGCTGGAGAAGCCGGGCCGCGACCCGCGGCCGGAGTTCCGCACCGCCACCTTCGTCGAGGGGGTGGAGAAGATCGGCGACCTGGTGCCCGGCATGGTGCTGGAGGGCGTGGTGACCAACGTGGCCGCGTTCGGCGCGTTCGTGGACGTCGGGGTGCACCAGGACGGGCTCGTGCACGTCTCGGCCATGTCCCGGACGTTCGTCAAGGACCCGCGCGAGGTGGTCAAGTCCGGCGACGTGGTGCGGGTCAAGGTGCTCGACGTCGACGTGCCCCGCAAGCGGATCTCGCTCACCCTCCGGTTGGAGGACGACGCCGAGGCGGGCGCCGGGCGCGGAGGCCCGGACGGCGGGCGCCGCGAACGCGGCGGGCAGGCCGGACCGCGCGGCGACCGGGGTGACTCGCGGGGCGGCCGGGGTGCCCAGGGCGGCGGCGGGCGCGGCGGTCAGGGCGGTCAGCCCGGGCAGGGTGGCGGGCGCGGCGGGGCGCAGCGGCAGGGGCGTGGCGCAGCGGGGCCCGCGCCGGCCAACGACGCCATGGCGGACGCGCTGCGCCGGGCCGGGCTGGCCTGACGTACGCCGCTGCGCGAGCGGACCAGATCGCTCCCATCCCCTCAGGCACGGGCTCGCTCGCCCGTGAGGGGGTGGGAGCGATCTTCGCCGGCGGGGCCGAGGGATGCACCCGCGGGACGCTGTCGAGCTGATGTCGTGGACGACTCAGGCAACGACGATCCGGGCAACCGCCTGATGTCGCAAACGACTCAGCTCGACAGCGTCGTGCCGGTCCTTCCGTCCGCCGACCAACTGTGGCGACCCGGAGCGGGCTGTCCGGTGGCGGGCGGCGGAGCGTACCGTCGCGGTCGTGGACGGGGGCGACGGCCTGGACTGGCGGGAGCGGCAGCGGCGGGCGGTGCGGGCGCACGCGGCGGCCGACGAGCGGCGGCGGGCGGCGGAGCACGCCGAGGCGGCGGAGCTCGTCGCCTGGTTCGTCGCCGAGGCGACCCGGCGCGGGCTGCCCACGGAACGGCTCACGGCCCGGGGGCTCGACGGGCGGGGAAGCTACCGGACGCGGCTGCGCGGCTGGTACGTCGACCGGGCGCGCACCCGGGCCGTCGACGTCGACGGCCGCTTCCACCTGCTGACCGTGACGGGCGGCCCGCGCGCCCTGTTGTTCGGGGCCGAGCCGCAGCCCAGCCCGCCGCCGCTCGTGGTCGGCGCGGGCGGCCGGGACGGCGAGTCGATTCCGCTGCGCACCCTTCTGGAGCGCCGGTTGGAGACGGGCGGCGGGACGCCCTGAGGGTCAGTCGGCGCTGGAGCCCCTCCCGCGCCGGCCCGGCTGGCACCACCAGGACCGGCGAAACGCCAGGTCGAGGGGCACCTCTTCGGCTCCGGGCCGCGTCCTGACGGGCCATTACGCGGTTGACCTGTCGGGATCCGCGTCGAGTGTCGCGATTCCGCGCCGTCAGCACGTTCATCCCTGTTAGAACGTGTTTGTCGGTTGCTGCCCCCTGACTCTGCCTGGAGGTCGAGACCTTGCCTGGTTCCGTGAACACGCCGGAGAACCTCGAGCAGCAGCGCCGACCGGAGGCCCTCAAGCGCGGGCTCGACATGCTGGTGGCCGCGGTGCTTCTCGTGCTTACCGCGCCGTTGATCATCGTCGTGGCGGTGCTGGTGGCGGCGGGACTCGGCCGGCCGGTGCTGTTCCGGCAGCCGCGCGCGGGACGGCACGGCGAGGTGTTCGAGCTGGTCAAGTTCCGCACCATGCTCCCGCCGGATCCGCGGCGGGGCCGGGTGTCCGACGGGGACCGGCTGACGGCACTGGGGCGGTTCCTGCGCTCCACCAGCCTGGACGAGCTGCCGACGCTGTGGAACGTGCTGCGCGGCGACATGAGCCTGGTCGGCCCCCGCCCCCTGCTGACCGAGTACCTGCCGCGCTACTCCCCCGTCCAGGCCCGCCGGCACGAGGTCAGGCCGGGCGTCACCGGGCTGGCCCAGGTGCGTGGCCGCAACAGCCTGGGCTGGGAGGAGAAGCTGGAGCTGGACGTCTGGTACGTCGACCACCGCAGCCTGCGGCTGGACCTGTCGATCCTCGCCGCGACCGTCCGCACCGTGCTGCGCCGCGAGGGGATCTCCGCGGCGGGCTCCGCCACCGCGCCCGAGTTCCTCGGCACGCCCTCGCTCGTCACCGCCGCGGCGGGATCCGAGGCCACCCTGACCGTCCCCGCCGGGGGCAGCCGATGAGCCGGACCATACACCTGTCCCCGCCCGACGTCGGGCCGCTCGAGGAGTCGTACGTCGTCGCGGCCCTGCGGTCCGGCTGGGTCGCACCCGTCGGGCCGGACCTCGACGCGTTCGAGCGCGAGGTCGCCGCGCGGGTGGGCACCCGAGGGGCCGTCGCCGTGAGTTCCGGCACCGCAGCGCTGCACCTGGCACTGCTCGGCGTCGGGGTCGGGCCCGGCGACGCCGTCATCGTGCCGACGCTGACCTTCGTGGCGACCGCGAACGCGGTCCGCTACGTGGGCGCACGACCGGTCTTCGTCGACTGCGACCCGCATTCCGGAAACGTCGACGTGGGCCTCGTGGACGAGTTGATCCGGACCCTCACCCTGCGCGGGCAGCGCGTCGGGGCGGTCGTCCCCGTGGACCTCTTCGGCAGCTGCGCCGACCACACCGCGCTGGCCCCGGTCTGCGCGGCGGCGGGCGTACCGGTCGTCGAGGACGCCGCCGAGGCCCTCGGCGCGACGCACCACGGCAGGCCGGCCGGTTCGTTCGGTCGGGCCGGCGTCCTCTCCTTCAACGGCAACAAGATCATGACCACGTCGGGCGGCGGGATGCTCGTCTCCGACGACACCGCTCTGCTCGCGCGGGCCCGGTTCCTGTCGACCCAGGCCCGCGAGCCGACGCCGCACTACGAGCACCGCGAGACGGGCTACAACTACCGGTTGAGCAACCTGCTCGCCGCGCTGGGCCGCGCCCAGCTCGTCCGGCTGGACGGGATGATCGCCCGGCGCCGGCACCTGCGCGACCAGTACGCCAAGCTCTTCGCCCCGATCCCGGGTGTGCGACTGCTCGGGGTGGAGGATCCCGGCTCCAACTGCTGGCTGACCACCATCGCCGTCGACCCGCAGCGGGCCGGCTGGCGGGCCGAGGACCTGGCCGCCCATCTGGCGGGGCGGGACATCGAGACCCGCCCGGTCTGGAAGCCGATGCACCTGCAACCGGCGTACGCCGACGCGGAGCGCCTCGTCACCGGGGTGGCCGAGCGGCTGTTCGCCGACGGGCTGGCCCTGCCCAGCGGCAGCGCCCTGAACGAGCGGCAGGTCGGCCTCGTCCTCACCGCCGTCGACGAGTTCCTGGCGGCACGGACGGGAGCGTCGCCGGCGTGACGATCCCCCTGGTGGTCGTCGGCTGCGGCGGGCACGGCCGGGAGGTCCTCACGATCGCCCGGGCGATGGACGCCGCAGCCGGCCGACCGCGCTGGCACCTGCTCGGGTTCGTCGACGACCGGCCCGCCGAGGAGAACCTGAAGCGGGTGCAGCGGCTCGACGTGCCCTACCTCGGCGGCGTCGCCTGGCTGCGCGACGCGCCCCCGGGCGCGCACCACGTCATCGGCATCGGCGATCCGCGTGTCCGACGGGCGGTCGCCGCCCGGGTCGACGCGTACGGCACGCCGGCGGCGAGCCTCGTGCATCCGGCGGCGACGATCGGGCCGGACACGGTGCACGGCCCGGGCTTCGTCGCCTTCGCCGGCGCCCGGGTCACCACCAACGTGACGCTCGGCCGGCACGTGCATGTCAACCAGAACGCCACGGTCGGGCACGACTGCGTCCTCGCCGACTTCGTGTCGGTCAACCCGCTGGCCGCCGTGTCCGGCGACTGCCACCTGGCGGAGGGGGTGCTCGTCGGCACGACGGCGGCGGTGCTGCAGGGCCTGCGGGTGGGACGGGACAGCACCGTCGGGGCGGGCGCCTGCGTCGTCCGGGACGTGCCGGACGGTGCCGTCGTCAAGGGCGTACCCGCCCGTTGAACCGGACGGCCCCTCGGTCCGACGGCGAATATCCGGTCATCAAACCTGAAAAACCCAAACACACGTGTTCCGGCATGTATCAACTAAAGGAGCACAAAGCTCCTTCCGCCCTCAGCGGAAGCGGTCGGAGAAGGACAGGGAGCACAGATGCCGCCGGAAACAGAGACCACCCGCCTCGGTGAGCAGGGGTCACCCCGGGCCAGGGCGCGCCGCCGCACCGTCGGATTCCTCGCCACCGACAGCACCGCCTGGATCGGCGGGTTCATCGCCGCGGTCTGGTTCCGCTACGAGCTCGACCTGGCGTCCGGGCTGCTCGCGCGCGCCGCCGCCTGCGGCGCCCTCGCCGCCGTCGTGCACGTGGCCGTCGCGGCGGTCCGCCGGATCTACTCCGGACGCCACCCGCTGGGCAGCCTCCAGGAAGTGCAGGGGGTCGCGGGCACGGCGGCCACCACGGCCGCGATCATGCTGATCGGGCTGCTGCCCGCCGGCGAACGGCCGGTGCCGGCGAGCACGCCGCTGGTCGGGGGTGCCCTGGCGCTGCTGTTCATGCTGACCGCCCGGTTCACCTACCGGCACCGCCGCGACCTCGCCATGCGGCCGGACGCCCGGTCCTCCAACCCCGTGCTGCTGTTCGGGCTCGGCGACGCCGGGCAGGGGCTGCTCCGCGCCATGCTCGGTGACCCACGCGGGCGCTACCGTCCGGTGGGCGCCCTCGACGACGACCCCGACAAGCGGGACCTGCGCATCGGCGGCGTACGCGTGCTCGGCGGCCGGCAGGACGTGGCGGCCGCCGTACGGCGCACCGGCGCGACGACCGTGATCTTCTCCGTCGCCAATGCCGACGCCGCGCTGATCCGGCAGATCCGCGAGGCCACCCTCCGGACCGGGGCGGCGTTCAAGGTGCTGCCTCCGGTCCGGGACCTCGTCGACCACCGGATCACCGTCACCGACGTCCGCGACGTGCAGATCGGCGACCTGCTCGGCCGCCGTCAGGTGGTCGCCGACATGGCGTTGAGCGGCGACGGGCTCAGCGGTCGACGGATCCTCGTCACCGGTGCCGGCGGTTCCATCGGCTCCGAGCTGTGCCGGCAGCTGGCGAAGGCCGACCCGGGCGAGCTGATGATGCTCGACCGCGACGAGACGGCCCTGCACGGCCTGCAGATGTCGCTGGCCGGCCGGGCACTGCTGGACGGCCCCGAGCTGATCCTCGCCGATCTCCGCGACGACGAGGGCATCCGGCGGATCATCCGGGAGCGCCGGCCGGACGTCATCTTCCACGCCGCCGCGCTCAAGCACCTCACGCTGCTCCAGCGGCACCCCGGCGAGGCGGTGAAGACGAACGTCTGGGGCACCCTCTCCGTGCTCGACGCCTGCCGCGACGTGGCCCGGTTCGTCAACATCTCCACCGACAAGGCGGCCGACCCGATCAGCGTCCTCGGCTACTCGAAGCGCATCACCGAACGGCTGACCGCACACGCCGCCTCCCGGTTCCCCGGCACCTTCCTCAGCGTCCGCTTCGGCAACGTGCTGAGCAGCCGCGGTTCCGTGGTGACCGCGTTCCAGCGGCAGATCGAGCTGGGCAACCCGCTCACCGTCACCCACCCCGAGGTGACGCGCTACCTGATGACGGTGCAGGAGGCGGTGCACCTGGTGCTGCAGGCGGCCGAGATCGGCCGCGACGGGGAGGCGCTGGTGCTGGACATGGGCGAACCGGTGCGCATCGCCGATCTCGCCCGGCAGATGGCCGAGCAGGCCGACAGCAGCGTGCCGATCGTCTACACCGGGCTGCGCCCCGGCGAGAAGCTGCACGAGGACCTGTTCGGCACCGGCGAGACCGACACCCGGCCGCTGCACCCGCTCGTCTCGCACGTGACGGTGCCGGCCCTGGATCCGATGGACGTAGGCGGGCTCGATCCGTACGACGATCCGGAGAAGGTGATCGCGCAGCTCGCCCTGCTCTGCGACCACCCGGTCGGGTCGGTCCCCCACACCTGCGTGCAGGTGCCGTTGTCCCGCTGACTCCCGGCCCAGGTGGACGGACGCCGCGGACCCGTCGGGTCTGCGGCGTCCGTCCTCTACGGCGCCCCTCGGCGGCGCGCAGTGAGGGGCGGCGACCGGGAAGCTCCGGTCGCCGGCCCTCGCGGGTACGGCTCAGCGGCGGATGCCCGCCCAGTCGTGGTGCCGGCGGACGGTGGAGAGGATGAAGTCGGCCACGCGGCGGGAGGTGTCCGGGACCCGGTAGTCGACGGGGCACGGTACGCCCTGGGCGGCGACCTGGGCCACGGTGACCTCGACCGCCTCGACGACGCCCTGCGGGTCGAGCCCGGTCATGATGATGCCGCCGGCGTCCAGCGCCTCAGGCCGCTCGATCGACTCGCGCAGGGTCACGGCGGGGAAGCCGAGGATCGCGGCCTCCTCGCTGATCGTGCCGCTGTCGGAGAGCGTGCAGAATGCCCGCGACTGCAGGTGCACGTAGTCGAAGAGGCCGAACGGCTCGTGGAACGCGATGCCGTCGAGGGCGGCCGCGTCGGGCGCCAACGCCTCCAGCCGCTTGCGGGTACGCGGGTGCGTGGAGACCAGCACCGGGTGCCCCCACCGGTCGTGCACGGCCCTGAGGCAGTCGAGCAGACGCTGGAGGCGTGCCGGCTGGTCCACGTTCTCCTCGCGGTGCGCGCTGACCACGAAGTACCGGCCGGGTGCGAGGTCGAGCTGGCGCAGAACGCCCGAGGCGGCGACGTCGGCCCGGTAGTGCTCCAGCACCTCGCGCATGGGCGAGCCGGTGTGCAGGATCCGGCGCGGGTGCAGCCCTTCGGCCAGCAGGTTGCGCCGGGCGTGCTCGGTGTAGACCAGGTTGAAGTCCGCGACGTGGTCGACCAGTCGCCGGTTGGTCTCCTCGGGGACGTTGAGGTCGAAGCAACGGTTGCCGGCCTCCATGTGGTAGACCGGCACCCGCATCCGTCGGGCCATCAGCGCGGCGATGCAGCTGTTGGTGTCGCCGAGCACGAGCAGCGCGTCGGGGCGGGTCTCGGCGATCGCCGCCTCCATGCCGACCAGCACGCCGCCCAGTACCCGGCCGAGCGACGAGGTGTCCACCCGGAGGAACCGGTCCGGCTCGCGCAGCCGCAGCTCCTTGAAGAAGACGTCGGAGAGGGTGCTGTCCCAGTTCTGCCCGGTGTGCACCAGCAGGTGCTCCACCGTGTCGTCGAGCCGGGCGATCACCCGGGACAGTCGGATGATCTCCGGTCGGGTGCCGACCACCGTCATGATCCGGGTCATGCCCGCCCTCTCTCTGCTGCCAGCTTGGTCATGATGTCCTCGAACTGGTCCACGCCCACCCGTAGCGACATGCGCTCCTGGTAGATCCGTCGGGCCCGCTGGCCGAACTCCGCCCGGACCGCCGCGGACTCGGCCGCCGCGACGGAGAAGCGCGCGGCGAGCGCACGCCAGTCCCCCGGCGGTGACACCAGGCCGACGCCGGCCGAGCGGACCAGAGCCGCGGCGTCGCCGCCCACGGAGGCGATCACCGGGCTGCCGCAGGCCAGCGCTGCCTGCAGCTTCGACGGGATGCTGCCGCGCAGCGCCGGCAGGTCGCGCAGGCAGACCAGCTGCCAGTCGGCGGCGGCGTACAGCGCGGCCATCCGTTCGGCGGGCTGCCGGCCGACGAACCGCACGTTGTCGGCACCGAGCTCGGCGGCGAGCCGGCGTGCGGCCTCCTCGCCGGCGCCCGAGCCGACCAGCACCAGGTCGATCCGGTCGCGCACGGCGGCCGCCGCCCGGATGGCGGTCTCGATCCCCTGCAACAGGCCGATGTTGCCGGCGAACATCACGGTGCAGCGCCCGCGGTGGCCGAGCACCGCGCGGGCCTCGTCGGTGGCCGGCACCGGCCGGAACAGCGCGTCGTCGGTCCAGTTCCACACCACCCGGACCCGGTCCGGGTCCGCGCCGCGGGCCACGACCAGGTCGGCCATCGCCGGCGAGATCACCACGACGGCGCCGGCCAGGCGGTACGTCGTGCGCATCAGTGCGGCGACGCCGCGCTCCAGGGCCCGGCCCGCCCGTCCCGTGGGCGCCATGCCCGATCCGAGTACCGACTCCGGCCACAGGTCCTGCACGTGCAGCACGATCGGCGTACGCCGGGCCAGGCGGGCCAGCGCCGCCGCGGCGGCGGAGGTGGGTGGCGGGTGGTAGACGTAGGTGACGTCGACGCCCGCGAACCAGCGGACACCGCCCAGCGCGCTGCTGGCCCCGAAGGACAGGTGGCTCAGCGCGCGCCGGGCGGCGGACGTGTCGTGGCTGGGGTAGGCGGGCACCCGCCGGACGGCGACCGGTCCGTCGGACTCGGTGTGCCGCCAGCGCTGCCGCCAGCCGGGAAAGATCCGGCCGTGCGGATAGCTCGGAAAGGTGGTGAGCACCCGCACGTCGTGGCCGCGCTCGGCCAGCTGGCGCGCCAGGTTACCGGGGATGAACACCCCTTCGGGCGGGTACCACTGGCTGACCAGGCCGATCCTCACGCGGCGGCCACCGCGGGCTCCGGCCGGGCCGGCTCGACCGGCTCGGGCCAGGTGTCCGGCCGTCCCGGGTCGAACAGCTCGTTGGTCCAGAACATGGTGAGCAGGTCGTCGCCGCCGGTGTTGACCAGCTTGTGCGCCCACATGGTGGGCATGTCCACCAGCACCGGCTCGTCGCCGGAGACTCCGAACCGCACCACCCCGGTGTCGCCGACGCGGCGCAGGCTGATCTCCGCCGAGCCCCGCAGCACGACGAAGCGTTCCACCTTGGCCAGGTGGAAGTGCTCGCCGCGGGTGATGCCGGGCCGGGTGGTGGAGCAGAAGGTCTGGCCGCCTCCCCCGTGCGCCTTGACCGTCTCGACCAACTCGCCCCGGGCGTCCGCCCGGCGGGGCAGCGCCAGCGGGTAGTGCGTCGGGAAGCAGTGCGAGCGGTAGGTGTTGAACAGCCGCACGTCGTGCCGGTCCACGAGGGCCGGGAGCTCACCCGTCCGGTAGGTGGCGGCGACGTCGGCGAGCCGGTCGGCGAGGGCCCGTACGCCGGTCCGCAGCGCCGGCATGGCCGGGTCCCACGAGCCAGCGGCCGGGGCGCCGACGAGCCGGGCCGCCGCGTCGGTGACGTGCACCAGGCTCAGCTCGCGGTCGCCGTGCACCTCCGGCTGCCCGCCCTCGGCGAGCAGCCGACAGAACGTCGCGACCGCGGAGTTGTAGTACGGCCGGCCGTGCTCGCCGTACAGGTTCGGCAGCAGGACGTCGTCGACGGGCAGGCCCGTGTCGGCCAGGATGCCGGCGGCGGCGGCCTTGGCGTCGCCGTAGGGCGTGCCGTTGCCGGCCTGCACCGAGTTGGCGAAGACCACCGCGGCGGGCGGGGTCGGGCAGTGCTTGAGGCCCTGCGCGAGCTGGGCGGCGAGCTGCACGTTGCCGGCGGCCACGTCGGCCGGCTCCCCCCGGTTGACCCCGGCCAGGTGCAGCACCCGGTCGGCGCCGTCGAGCTTCGCCGCGACCCGGTCCGGCTCGGTTAGGTCGGTACGGGTGACGACGACGGGCTCCGGCCAGCCGAGGACGCGCAGCAGCACCCGCACGTGCCAGCCGAGGAAGCCGCCGGCGCCGGTGACGGCCAGCCTCAGCACGCCAGCACCGGGTCCCGCAGGGCCAGCTCGGCGCGGACCTCCGGCAGCGTCTTCAGCAGCTCGACGATCTCCGGTACGCCCAGCCGCGGCGCGTTGGCGGAGTTGAATTCCTCCGGTGGCCCCTGGCCGAGATCGCCCTCGGAGACGTAGAGCGCGTAGTTGAGGTCGCGGGCGTCCAGCGGCACCCGGAGGAAGTCGCCGAAGTCGTCCGCCTGGGCGAGTTCCTCCCGGCTGGCCAGCGTCTCGTCCTGCTTCTCGCCGTGCCGTACGCCGATCACGTCGAGCTTCGCGGGCACGTCGAACAGTTCGCAGACCGCCTCGGCCAGGTCGCCGATGGTGCAGGCGGCGGCCTTGCGGATGAAGATGTCACCGGGCCGGGCGTGCTGGAAGGCGTGCTCGACCAGCTCCACCGAGTCGGCCAGCGACATCAGGAAGCGGGTCATCCCCGGGTCGGTCACCGTGGGCGCCCGGCCGGCCTTGATCTGCTCGATGAACAGCGGGATCACCGAGCCGCGCGAGTACATGACGTTGCCGTACCGGACGCAGGAGACCGTGGTCGCGCTGTTCGGGTTGTTCCGGGCGTGTGCCTGGGCGACCTTCTCCATCATGGCCTTGCTCATCCCCATCGCGTTGACGGGATGGACGGCCTTGTCGGTGCTCAGCACGACCACGGAGCCGACCCCGTTGCGCTCGGCGGCCTCGACGACGTTGGCGCTGCCCAGGACGTTGGTGCGCACCGCCTCCAGCGGGAAGAACTCGCACGAGGGCACCTGCTTGAGCGCGGCCGCGTGGAAGATGTAGTCGATACCCCGGCTGGCACTCAGCACCGAGTCGTAGTCGCGTACGTCCCCGACGTGGTAGCGGACCCGGTCGTCGCCGAGCAGTCGGCGCATGTCGTCCTGTTTGGCCTCGTCCCGGCTGAGCACCCGGACCTCGCCGACGCCGCGCTCGAGCAGCCGCCGCACCATGGTCTTGCCGAAGGAACCCGTACCGCCGGTGATGAGGACCCGGCGGCCGGTGGTCGAATACGTCACTGGTTGCTCCCCGTCTCGGTTCTGGGATCGCGAGGGCCGCGCCGCAGGTCACAGGGCGGCGATCACACCTCGCGCAACGAGCCGGGCCACGAGTGGGAAACGGTTAAACAGGACGAACGGGCAGCACCACGGGTCGCTGCGACGCAGATTGTCCCGCTCAGGCGGCACCATTTCGAAAACGGGCAAAACCCGCTATTCAGGACTGCTATAACACCAGTCAACGACCGACGACACCACCACGCCGCGCACCCTGCGGGCGGTGGACCAGTGAGCGGAACGACCGGAGCCAGTGCGACCACCCGTCGGGAGGCACCCGACGGACCAGGTACCGATGCGGGGGCAGCAGCCGGATGACGACGACCACAGCGCTCCGGGACGGGCGCCTCCCGCCTAGGGCGCACGCCACGGCACCGTCCCCGGGACCGCAGGCCGCCCACGGGCGCCACCGGCCGGGCCACGCCTGGCTGCCGTTGCTGATCGCCATGGCCTGGATGCTCGGCACGTTCGGACTGTTCTGGACGGGCGCGCTGGCCGAGCAGGTGACGAGTCCCGCCCGGCTCTGCCTCTTCGTGTTCGCGGTAACCGGCGCCTTCGCCGCCGGCTACGCCCTACGCGTGCGGCGCCGGCAGACAGGCGCGACCGGTGCCGTGAGTCCACCTCAGGACGAGCGGCGGGTCCGGCAGCTGGTCGTGGCGAGCGCCCTCTACCACCTCGCCCTCGGCGCGGCTCTCCTCCTCGAGTACGGCGCCAACGGGCCGGGCGACATCCTGGCCAGCCTTCAGGACCCGGCGCAGGCGTACGCCAACAAGTTCGTGGTCTACCAGCATCAGCAGGACAGCGGACGGGTCAACCCGGCGATCCAGGCGCTGACCCTGCTCGGGGTCCTCGGCGCTGCGCTGATCCCGCTGCTCGTCATCCACTGGCGGCGCCTGTCGGGCGGCCTCCGGCTGCTCGGGCTCGCCGGGATGAGCGTCTATGCGCTCTTCTTCCTCTACATCGGCACCCTCAAGGGCCTGGGCGACTTCGTCGTGATGATCGCAGCCGGCCTGCTCGTCTGGGGCGCCCGGGACCGCGACCGGGCGCGGCCGAGGGCACGACGGGCGATCCGGCGGCGCTCCCTGGCGATCGTCGCCGTCGTCGCGGCCCTGTTCTGCGCCTACATGGTGAAGAGCCAGGCGGACCGGGTGGACCAGTTCGGCACCCAGGACCGGGTCCGTCCGAACGCCACCGTCGAGCGGGTGGTCGGACCGCATCTGGCCACCGGGGTGGCCGCACTCGTCATCTACCCGACGCACGGCTACCTGGGGTTGGCCCACAACCTGGAGACGCCGTTCGTCTGGTCGCGCGGGCTCGGCAGCACCCCGGTGGTCGCCTCGTACGCGGAGCAGTACCTCGGCGTCGACACCGACCGCCACCCCTCGTACCCCGTCCGGACGGAGGCCCGGACCGGATGGCCGTCGGGCATGTACTGGTCGACCATCTATCCCTGGCTGGCCTCGGACCTGACCTACCCGGGGACGCTGCTGTTCATGGCGTTCCTGGGCTGGCTCTTCGCCGCCATGTGGCTCGGCGCCGTCCGGTCCCGCCGGATCCTGCCGACGCTGCTCTTCGTCCAACTCTGCCTGCTCGTGGCCTACATCCCGGCCAACAACCAGCTGGGCCTGTCCCGGCCCACGGTGATCGGCCTGATCACGCTGCTGGCCGCAATGGGCTGGACGGCGCTCCGACGGCGGGTACGCGCGGCGTGGTGAGCACCACCTCGAATCGCCTGCCTCGTTGACCCTCCCGAGACCCGCAGGCCGGCTCCGGCCCACCGGTCGAAGCGGATGGCGGGCCGCCGCCGAGCCCTCGCCGGGGAGCGGGCGGGCGCCGGCCGGCCACCGCCGGCGGGAGGAGGAGAGCCGTGAGCCGACGGTACGAGGCGCCCGCATCGGTGCCGGACCGGACGGTGCAGTGGCCGTCCGCCGTCCCGGCGCCCCGGGTCCCCCTGCGCCCGGCCCGCACGACGGGGCCCGCGCACGCCGCATCCGACGAGCGAGGACGGGGGTTGACCTGGCTCGGCGTCCCGCCGCTCGGCCTCGCGGCCGCACTCGCACCGGTCGATCCCGGCATGGTGTTCGGATTCGGGCTGTGGCTGGCCGGGCTCGCGCTGCTCGGTAGCGGTCGGGTTCCCCGGCTCGGCCCCCTGGACTACGTGGCGCTTCTGCTCTGCGGCTGGACCACCGCGTCGTTGATGTGGACCCGTGACGTGGCCGCCAGTCAGACGGCGGTGCAGGCCTGGTGGACCGTGACGCTTCTACTGATCGGCGCTCGACACGTGCTGACCACTCGGCGACGGCTGCTGGCCGTGGCCGCCGCCCTGCTCGGCGGCACGGTCTGGGCAGCGGTCCGCCTCATCCTGGCGGGAGACACCGGGGAGCCGACGCTGCGCGTCGGCCTCGACGGCGTGGGTGTCAACTACACCGCCTACGCGCTGACCAGCGGCGTTCTCGTATGCGTCATGCTGCTGGTCGCCCGGGCCGGCAACCGTCCCGTCCGGGTGGGTCTCTGGGCGCTCTTTCCGCTGCTCGCCCACGCGATCGTGCTGACCGGGACCAGAGCCAGCCTCGTCGCCCTCACCGCCGTGGCCGGCTACCTGCTCTTCGCGCGCGTGTACCGGCAGGCCTGGGCGTGGTGCCTGGCGGTCGCGGCCCTGCTGTTGGTGGTCGTGCCGTTCGGTCACCTGACGCGGTACCGTCCCGAGTGGCTGGACGCCGCCTTCAGCAGACCGTTGGACGACCTCTCCGGGCGGCTGCTCGTCTGGCCGATCGCCGAGGCGTCCTTCTGGGAGTCGCCGCTGGTGGGCATCGGGGTGGGCGCGTTCCCGAGCACCAACCCCTACTTCGAGATCGGCGCCCATTCGCTGCTGCTCACCCTCGGCAACGACGTGGGCCTGGTGGGGATAGCCATCTTCGTCGCCCTGCTCACCCACGTTATGCGGGGCGCCGCACCGACCGCGGGACGCCGCAACGCCGCCCTCGTCGGGGTCCTGCTCGCCGGCTGGACGCCCATCTGGCTCAGCGGGCACTGGGAGATCTCACCGTTCGCGTGGCTGGTGCTCGCGCTCTGGTCCCGACTGCCCGTGGCGCTGGCCCTGCCGCGCGCCGGCCGGCGTCGGCGTCGGCGCACGTACCCGCCCGCACCGAGGCGACCTGCCCCTGGCCGGGCGTACGGTCGGACGGGGTCGTCCCTGACCGGCTGATCCGTCGCACGATCCCCGGTTGGATGCCGGGCCGGTGCCATCGGGTCGCGGTCAGCGCGATCGGCTGGGTTCGGTCGGGACCGCGGTCACCCGGCGGGCCGGCACTTCCGCGCGAGGCCCGAGCCGGGCCGCCAGGAAGTCCCGCATCCGTCGCCCCTGTGCCGCCGCGCCACGCGTCTCCCGGACGAAGTCGGCACCACCCAGCCCGATCCGGACGCGCTCCTCGGAGGGCAGCCGAAGCGCCCGGTCCACGGCCTCCCGCAGCCCTTCGGCCGTGTCGGTGTCGGCGAGGACCAGCCACGGCGCGTAGTCCCCGGGGATACCCGGAAGCCGGGTCGTCACGACCGGGACCCCGGTGGACAGGTACTCGATGAGCTTCGACGGGAAGGACCAGCGCACGAAGTCCTGCCCGACGGGCCGGGGGTTCACCAGCACGGCGGCCCGGGCCAACCGCGGCAGCAACGTCTCTCGCGGTAGCAGTTCGGGCGGCGCGATGCGGGGGTCGACGGCGGCCTGTTCGCGCAGCCATTGTTCGAGTTCACCTCGGCCGTACACCCGCAACCGCAGGTCAGGGGCCGGTAGCCCACGGAACGCCTCGACCAGCCGGTCGACGCCGTACGCCCGGCTGAGGCCGCCGGCGTACACGACCTCGCGCGTCGCGGGTGCGGGCGTTGCCCGGTCGGTGGCGCCGGACCCGGTGCCGACGGGATCGAAGATGCCCTCCATCACGAGCCGGGGCAGGTCCGGGGCGAAGTCCTCGGCGAGCGCCTCGGTCAGCGCGATCACGCCGGAGCAGCGGGCCAGCGCGGCGCGGACCAGGACCCGGTCCAGCCGACGCAACGACCGGACCAACCGACCGTCGGTGGGCAGGACGACGCTCGGCGGGTCGGTCAACACCGGGACCACCCGTACGCCGAGACGACGGCCGCGCAAGGCGCCGAACCAGAGGAAGGGCGAGTGCACCCCGTGCACCAGCAGTACGTCCGCCTTCTGTTCCCGCAGCACCCGGGTGCCCTGCCGCCACACGTTGCCGAAGCGGGTGACGTGCTTCAGTCCGAGCGCGTTGACGAACCCGAGCAACTGACCGTCCACCCCGCCCTGGCGGAACGTCCCGGAGCGGAAGCGGAGCTGACGGTTGCCCGGCCAGCTGGTGACGGGAGCCGTCGAGAGCAGGTGCACCGGACAGTTGGCGGCACGCAGGCTGCGGACCAGCGCCCAGGCGAAGGTGTGCGTCTGGACCGGCATCATCGCGTCCTGACCCAGGATCTGGTCGAAGAGATCGTCCGGCACGGTGAAGCCGAGCAGGACCACCCGGACCTGGCTGTTCTGCCCGGCGGTCATCGTTGCAGCATCCGTTCGTAGACACCGTCGAGCGTCCGGAGCATCACCTCGAGGCTGTAGCTCTCGCTGACGACCTTGCGACCGAGTCGCCCCAGATGGTCCCGCTCCGCCGCGTCGTCGAGCAGTCCCGCCAGGGCCTCCGCCAGCGCGTCCGGATCACCTGCCGGCACCAGCCGGCCGCCGCCGCGTCGCAGCACCTCCACGTTGCCGCCCACCGCCGAGGCGACCACCGGCAGGCGGTGCGCCATCGCCTCCAGCAGCGCGTTGGAGAGGTTCTCGTGCAGCGTGGGGAAGACGAAGACGTCCGCGGCCGAAAGCAGCTCCGGCACGTCCAACCGGTTGCCCAGCATCCGCACCTCGGTTCCGCCCGCCCCGACCAGCGCCGCCGCGATCCCGACCCGGTCCGGGCCGTCCCCGGCAACGAGCAGGATCCGCCGGTCTCCGGTCGCCGGCAACCGGTGCAGCGCGTCGGCAAGGACGCCGTAACCCTTGTCCCACGTCAGCCGGGCCACCGCGATCATGACCACGTCGTCGGGTCGGAGACACAGCTCGGCGCGGACCCGGTCGCGGGCCGCCACGGGGTCGGGAGGCACCGGCACTCCGTTGGGCACGACACCGACGAACTTCCCCGCGTACGGACGCAGGAAGTCGCGCCCGGCGGCGTACTCGCAGACGGTGGCGACGTGACTGGCCAGGCGCAGCGTCACCGGCTCGGCGCCGTGCACCAGCAGGCGACGCCGCCAGTTCCGGCCGCCCTGGCGCAGGTCCCGGACCGTGCCGTGCACGGTGACCAGGATCCTGGGGCAGCCGGCCAGCCGGGCGGCGAGTACACCGTGGAAGCCCTCGTTCTGCAGCCCGCGCACGTGCACCAGATCCGGCCGGACGCGTCGGAGCAGCCGCACCCACTCGCGCAGCAGGGACGCGTCGACGGCCCCGTTGCCCACGCCCTGGTGCATGCGGACGAACTCGTAGCGCTCGGCCAGCGGCGAGGCGAGCACCCGCTGTACGGCCGTCAACGGGCCGTTCGCGCCGGGCCGGCCGGCCGAGTGCTGCACGACCACCGGACGAGGCCGGACGCGCAGCGGGGACGGTCGGTCCAGGCCGGTCGGCGGGGCGGACGACTCCACGACAACTCCACTTCGGCCTGGGGCGGCACCGACCGCCTGCGCAGTCGTTGGTCACAGTGAGAGTGCGTAGAGTAACACCGGCAATACCCTCGAATGCGGAGCAAACCGCCAATCCGGAAGGATGACATGGAAGGTCAGGATCCGCGCTTCTCCCCAACCCGGTCGGGAGGGGACCGGAGCGAGAAGCTCATGGTCCTCGGGGCGTACCGGTTCCCGCACGGGGACGCCATGTCGAACCGCCTGCTCCACCTGGCGCGCTCCGCCACGCCGGAGGGCGCCACCACACTGGTCGTCAACGACTGGCCGGCCGACGGCAGCCGGCCCGACCCCACACCGGACCTGCCGCCCGACGTACGACTGATCACACTGGTCGGCGGCGGTGGCGGCCGATTCGGTCGCTGGCTGCATCAGCGCACCCGCCCCCTGCGGGTGCTGGCGGCACTGCGGCGGGCGGGGATACGAAGTGACCAGCTCGCCGGGGCCTACCTGCCCCTCGGCTTGTGGACCCTCACCACCTGGGCCGTCCTGAGGGTGGCACTGCGCTGTCCACTGACCGTCGACGTGGTGGAGCGGCACGATCCCGAGCAGTTTCCCCGGGGCCGGCTGGCACCGTACTTCATCCGGCACCGGTGGTCCGCCTTCATCGCCGGCCGCACCGCGGACCGGGTCATCGTCATCTCCGAGACCCTGGAGCGGCACTTCCTCCGGCGCGGCCGGCGGACCATGGTGGTTCCGCCGCAGGTCGACTGCGCCGCCTATGACGATCCCGCGCCCCCGTCACTACGCGGCGGCGTGCGACTGCTCTACGCCGGCTCCCCAGGGCCGAAGGACCTGCTGGGTGTCGTACTCGCCGGAATCCGGCTGCTCCCCCCCGCCGACCGTGGACGGGTGCGGCTGGTGATCGCCGGCATCAGCCGGAACCAGGCCACGGACGTCTCCGACCTGGCCGAGGACGACCTGGCCGAGCTCGGCGACCAGGTCACCTTCCTCGGCCGGCTACCACGTCGGCGGGTGCTCGAAGAGCTGGCCCGCGCGCACTTCTCGGTGCTGGTGCGGCCGTCCGCCCCGTACGCCCAGGCCGGGTTCCCCTCGAAGGTGCCGGAGAGCCTGGCCGCCGGCTGCCCCGTCCTGCTCAACCACAGCAGTGACCTGGCCCGACACATCGTCCACCGTCGGGAGGGGATCGTCCTCGCGGGTCCGGGCGCCGAGGACGTCAGGGACGGGCTGGCCCATGCCCTCACCCTCGACGACGCACAATGGCAGCGGATGAGCCGGTACGCCCGGGATCGGGCCCGGTCCTTCGACTACCGGTCATGGAGGTCGGCGGTCAGCGGATTCGTGACCGGCGCCGACCGTGGAGCCGGGGCCACGAACTCCGCCAACCCGGTCAGCTCGGCGTCGTCCAAGCGTTGATCGGGCGGGTACAGCTCTCGCTCGTGCCTCGCGATCGTCTCGACGGGCCAACGGAGCCGGATCACCCGGGCCGGGTTACCCGCGACGATCGCGTACGGCGGGACCGGACGGGTGACCACGGCGCCCGCGCCGATCACCGCGCCGCGTCCCACGGTGACGCCCTGCAGGATGATCGCTCGGGTGCCCACCCAGACGTCGTCACCGATCGTGACGCCCCGGTCGTGCTCCTCGTCCCCGGCCTGTTTACGCACCGCGATCATCGGCACGCCCACCCGGTCGACGCGGTGGTTGCCACCCCGGATGGTGACCTCCGGCCCGAACATGACGTTGCTGCCGATCCGGATGCGGCTGAGGGCGGCCATCAGCACGGGTCGGTAGCCCAGGTCCACGTCGGAGCCCAGTTCGATGTTCTCGTAGGTGTAGACGCCGTCCGGGTCGAACACGACGCGGTCCCCACGGACGGCGAAGCGTCGCGCCGTGGCCCAGCCACGCACCGCGCGGCGCAGCCGGGTGCCGGTGGTGAGAACACCTTCCGCCATGCCTGCGAGGCGGCCGACGAGCAGCCCCGGCTGACGGGAATCGACACGCATCGCTCAACCCTCCCCGCGCGACAGGCGGCCTTGCGCCGCCGGCAGGCCAGTGCCCCGTGAGCGGGCGGGCCACTCCCGGTCACGGTCCGCCGTCCGGCGGTCCCGCGGTGCGGTGACGATGCCGGGCACTGTACGCAACACCATGCTTCTCCTCGTGGTCGTCGGGGGTCTCGTGCACAGGGATGGCGGAGAGCGCGCGGCGATAGCCGACGAGGGCCGCAGGCAGGACGGTGGTCCCGTACGCCACGGCCGACGCGACCGCCACGCCGGTCAGCCCCGCACGGTGCGCCAGCGCGACCTTGAGCGGAACGGCGACCAGCAGGCAGGCCGTCCAGCCCAGGAACTGCGTGCGGAGCGACCCGACGCTGTTCTGCACCATGAACGCCGGTGAGGCGACGGCGACCAGAACCGACCAGACGGCGAGGGCGACGAGCAACGGCACCGGAGCGGGCGCCGCGGCGGGTACCCAGAGCCGGAGCACGTCGTTGCCGAGGGCGACCAGCCCCAGTCCGGGCAACAGCACCGCCCCGGCGGACAGCCATCCCATCCGCCACGTGGTGCGCCTGACCCAGGCGACGTCGCCACGGGCCAACGCCTCGCCGTTGGCGGGCCACAACGGCAGGTTGACCAGGGTGACGAAGAGTGCCAGCAGGCTGAACATCCGCAGCACCACCGCATACTTCGCCGCCGCCTCCAAGCCGAGCACCTGGCCGACGAGGAAGCCGTCGACGTTGAGCACGACGGAACTGAGCACGGAGAGCACGAAGAACCTCGCGCCCAGCCGGAGCAGGCCACGCGCCACGCCGGCGCGTACCTCCCGACGACGGGGGCGCAGGGCGCGTTCCTGGAAGCCGAAGTAGCAGATCGAGTTGCCGAGGTTCACCAGGGGAACGGCGAGGACGGCGGCGGCGACCACCAGCACGGAGGCGGCGTCGACCGCCACCGCGGCGAGGACCAGACCGACCGAGACGAGACTCCCCCCCGCCTGCCAGAGGTTGCTCTGGGCGACCTGCTGGTGCGCGTACTGCACACGCTGGATCAGGCCCAGCGGAATGTTGACCAGGAACGCGCCGAAGCAGAGCAGCACCACCGCCCGGGTGTCCCGGGCTACCGCCGGGTCGGTGACGTTCAACAGCGCGGGCCACGGCACCACCCGTACCGTGCCCACCAGGACCGCCAGCAAGGCCGCGGCCAGCGCGCCGAGCAGCGCGTACGCGCCGGCGACCTCCCGGGCCGCCGCCCGCCGGTCCCCGGTCGCGTGCAGCCGGGCGAGCCGGGTCAGCAGGCCGTTGCCGAGTCCGAAATCCGCGAAGAGCGCCATGCTCGTCAGCGACATGACGGCCATCCACAAGCCGTACCGCTGAGGCCCTAGGTGCTCGAAGGCGACCGGGGTGATCAGCAGCGGTGCCACGAGGCCCACCGCCTTGCCGCCGAGGGACGAGGCGATACCGGTCAACAGAACGCGGTCGCGGGACCGCCCGGCCGGCCGCGACGACTCTGCCGTCCCGGCGGCCACCGGCGGCGCGAATCCCATCTCCGGCATCGGGGCCGGGACGGCGTCGGCCACGGCCGCCGGAGCGCGGCCGGCGACCGGTGGCCGGTCGGCCATCAGGCCGGCTGCTCCGCGTGCGCCTCGTACCACTGCACTGTCGCCCGCAGGGCCTGCGCGCGTGGCGCCGGCGCCACGTCGGGAAAGAGCGCACGCAGTACCCCGTTGTCCGCGTCGGAGTGGCGCACGTCGCCGGCGCGTGGCGGGCCGTGCACCACCTCGAGGCGGCGACCGAGCACCTCCTCCAGTTCCGCGATCAACTCCAGCAGCGAGACCCGCGCGCCGAAGGCGAGATTCACCACGTCCGGCGCGCAGACACGGCGCAGGACCGCGTCGACGATCACCTCCGTGACGCTGCCGACGTAGGTGAAGTCGCGGGTCTGGGTGCCGTCGCCGTGCACCTGGAGCGGCCGCCCCTCCAGCGCCGCCGAGACGAACCTCGGCACCACGGCCGCGTACGCGTGGTTGGCGGCTTGGCGGGGCCCGAAGACGTTGAAGAAGCGGAACGGCAGCACCCCGATGCCGTAACAGGAGGCGTACGCGAGCGTGTACGCCTCGGTGGCCAGCTTGGAGACCGCGTACGGGCTGACCGGCATGGGTCGCAGCGTCTCCTGACGGGGCAGGACCGGGTTGGCGCCGTAGACGGAGGACGACGAGGCGACCACGACGTGCGGGACCCCGTGGCGACGGACCGCTTCCAACACAGTCAGGGTGCCGGTGGCGTTGGCGTGGTGGCTGCGCAGCGGCTCGTCGATGGAGCGGGGCACCGACCCGAGGGCGCCGAGGTGGACGACGCTGGACGCCCCACTGACCGCCTCGTCGAGCAGCTCGGGGTCGAGGATCGTCCCGGTGAACAGCCGGACGGGCAGGTCGAGGAGGTTGTCCAATGACCCGGTGGAAAGGTCGTCCACCGCCACGATCTCGCTGACGGCCGGCACCTCGGCCAGGGCACGTACCAGGTTGGCACCGATGAAACCGGCACCACCGGTGACGACGATCTTCAAGGGTCCTCCTCGTGGGTCCCGGCCCGGTACGCCACCTGCGCGTGGGCACGAACATCGGGCCCTTCGGACCCGTGCCCGTCTGAACCAACGACCGGCGCACCGGCGCGTCACGCCGAATGCGCGGACTGTGACGGAGAGTTGTCCCACGGTCACGGCGCACCTCGCGGTACGCCCGTGGGGGGGCCACCGGATGTGGTGAGCTGTAGACATGGACCGGAGCCGGCTCGGGCTGGTGCTGCACCCCACCCGGGACGTCTCGGCGGTGGTCGACACGATCGTGACCTGGGCCGCCCGGCACCACATCTCCCTGGCCGTACGCGCCGAGGACCGGCACCGCGTGCCGGGCTCGGTCGAGTCGCTGCCCGTGGACGAGGTAGCCGCCCGTTCCGACGCGCTGATCGCCATCGGCGGGGACGGGACGATGCTCGGCGCACTGCGCTCGGCCGTCCACGACCCGAAGCCGGTGCTCGGCGTGCACGTCGGCAAGCTCGGCTTCCTGGTCGAGGTGGAGCCGCCGGAGCTGCCGTCGGCGCTGGACCGGCTGGTGGCGCGGGACTTCACGGTGGAGAGCCACAGTTGCCTGGCCTGCGACGTCTGCGGCGACGACCTCGTCGCGTTCAACGACATCGCGTTGATCCGCCAGCCGGGTGCCGGCTTCGTCAGCGCCTCCCTGGCGGTCGACGGGCAGCAGTACGGCTACTACCGCTGCGACGCGCTGGTGGTCAGCACCCCGACGGGCTCGACCGCCTACAGCTACGCTGCCGGCGGCCCGCTCGTCTCGCCGGCCACCGAGGCGGTGGTGGTGACCCCGTCCGCCCCGATGGCCGGCATCTCCCGTGCGCTGGTGCTCTCCCCCCACGAGACGGTACGGCTGCAACTGCGCGAGGGCTCCGGACCCGTGGCCGTGGAGGTGGACGGCGTGGTCATCCGGGACGCCGCGAGGGAGGGCGTGGTGCAGATCCGCTACCGGCGGGACGCCGGCCTGGTCGTCCGCCTGGATCCGCGCCGCTACCAGGAACGCAACCAGTTGAAGCTGAGCCTGCTGGACCTGCCGCTGCTTCCCGAGCAGCTCCGTGAACTGCTGCCGGAGGGCATGCGGGAGAAGCTCAACCGCCGCGAGCTGCCCCCGCCCCGCTGACCCGCCCACCTGCACCCCACGCCGGCCCGGCATCGCAACTCGGCCTGCGCGGACCGCCCTCACCGATGCCTGGACCCGCCACGCCCCCGCACCTGGCATGCCCCGGGCCCGGCACACGCTGAGCCCGGCACACGCTGTCGAGCTGATGTCGTAGACGACTCAGCTCGACAGCGAGGCAGGCACGACAGGCCTGGCAGGAGCGCTCCCGTCAGCGGGCGTCCGCGTCGGAGTCCGCCCCGACCGGCCCTCAGGCATGGGGCGGCTCGACAGCCGAGCACGGCCTTCTGACGCCGGCACCGGCGCTGCTCGGTCCGGCGCACACCGGTGTCGGCTGCGGTGGGAGGCGAGCCAGGGTACTCAGGCCCGCTCGAGGACCTCCGAGACCAGGTCCTTCGCCTCCTGCTGGATCCGGGCCAGGTGCTCCGGGCCCTGGAAGGACTCGGCGTAGATCTTGTAGACGTCCTCGGTGCCCGACGGCCGGGCGGCGAACCAGCCCGACTCCGTGGTCACCTTGAGCCCGCCGATCGGCGCGTCGTTGCCCGGCGCGGTGGTGAGGGTCGCGGTGATCGGCTCGCCGGCCAACTCGGTGGCGGTCACCTGCTTCGGCGAGAGCTTGCCGAGCACGGCCTTCTCCTCGCGGGTCGCCGGCGCGTCGATGCGGGCGTACGCGGGCGCGCCGAAGCGCTCGGCCAGCTCCGCCCAGTGCTGGCTGGGGGTGCGGCCGGTGGTCGCGATGATCTCGGCGGCGAGCAGGCAGAGCAGGAGGCCGTCCTTGTCGGTGGTCCAGGTGCCCCCGTCGCGGCGCAGGAAGGACGCGCCGGCGCTCTCCTCCCCGCCGAAGCCCACCGCGCCGTCGAGCAGCCCCGGCACGAACCACTTGAAGCCGACCGGCACCTCCAGCAGCGGGCGCCCCAGGTCGGCGGCGACCCGGTCGATCATCGAGGAGGAGACCAGGGTCTTGCCGACCGCGGCGGCCGGCCCCCACTGCGTCCGGGTGCGGAACAGGTGGGCGATCGCCACCGCGAGGTAGTGGTTGGGGTTCATCAGGCCGCCGTCGGGGGTGACGATGCCGTGCCGGTCGGCGTCGGCGTCGTTGCCGGTGGAGACCTGGTAGTCGGCGCGGGCGGCGATCAGGGAGGCCATCGCGTTCGGCGAGGAGCAGTCCATCCGGATCTTGCCGTCGCCGTCCAGGGTCATGAACCGCCAGGTCGGGTCGACCGTCGGGTTGACCACGGTCAGGTCCAGGCGGTGCCGCTCGGCGATCTCGCCCCAGTAGGCCACGCTCGCGCCGCCGAGCGGGTCGGCGCCGATGCGCACCCCGGCGTCGCGGATCGCGTCGACGTCGATCGCCGCCGGCAGGTCGTCGACGTAGCGGGCCAGGAAGTCGTACGAGCCGGTGGTGTCGGCGGCGCGGGCCCGGGCGTACGGGATCCGCCGGACCTCCTTCAGGCCGTCGGCGAGGATGGCGTTGGCGCGGTCCTGGATCCACCTCGTGACGTCGCTGTCCGCTGGGCCGCCGTGGGTGGGGTTGTACTTGAAGCCGCCGTCGTCGGGCGGGTTGTGCGACGGGGTGATGACGATGCCGTCGGCGAGCCCGCGGGTGCGTCCCCGGTTGTGGGCGAGGATGGCGTGCGACACCGCCGGGGTGGGCGTGTAGCCGTCGCGGCTGTCCAGCAGCACGGTGACCTCGTTGGCGGCGAGCACCTCGAGCGCGTCCACCGCGGCCGGGGCGGAGAGCGCGTGGGTGTCCCGGCCGAGGAAGAGCGGCCCGTCCAGGCCCTGTTCGCGCCGGTAGTCGCAGAGCGCCTGGGTGACCGCGAGGATGTGGTCGGAGTTGAACGCGTTGCGCAGGCTCGACCCGCGGTGCCCGGACGTGCCGAAGGAGACCTGCTGCGCCGGGTCCTGCGGGTCCGGGTGCTCGGCGTAGTAGGCGGTCACCAGCCGCGGCACGTCGACGAGGTCGGCGGGCTGGGCGGGCTTGCCGGCCCGGGGATGACTGCTCACGGTTCCACCTTCTGTCCCTTGCCGATCACCACGATGCCGTTGTCGGAGACGGTGTAGCGCTGCCGGTCCTTCTCCAGGTCGACGCCGATCTCGGCGCCCTCGGGCACGACCACGTTCTTGTCGAGGATGGCCCGGCGCACGACCGCGTGCCGGCCGATGTCGACCCCCTCCATGAGCACCGCGCCGTCCACGTGCGCCCAGGAGTGCACCTTCACCTTGGGCGAGACGATCGAGTTCTCCACCAGCGAGCCGGAGATCACCGCGCCGGGCGAGACCATCGAGGCGACCGCCCGGCCGACCCGCTCGCCCCACTGGTGCACGAACTTGGCGGGTGGGTAGGTCAGCTGCCCGGTGTAGATGGGCCACTCGAAGTTGTAGAGGTTGAACACCGGGTGCACGTTGATCAGGTCCATGTGGGCGTCGTAGAAGGAGTCCAGCGTTCCCACGTCCCGCCAGTAGCCGCGGTCCCGGTCGGTGCTGCCGGGCACCTCGTTGTCGCGGAAGTCGTAGACGTTGGCCTCGCCGCGCTCCACCAGCATCGGGATGATGCTGCCGCCCATGTCGTGCTTGCTGGTCCTGTCCTCCGCGTCGCGCTCGACCGCCTCGCACAGCGCCTTGGTGCTGAACACGTAGTTGCCCATCGAGGCGTAGATCTCGTCGGGGGCGTCGGGCAGGCCGACCGCGTCGGTGGGCTTCTCGCGGAACGCCCGGATCCGCCGGCCGTCCTCGCCGACCTCGATCACGCCGAACTGGTCGGCCATCGACAGCGGCTGCCGGATGCCGGCCACGGTGACCCCGGCGCCGGAGGCGATGTGGTCCTCCACCATCTGCCGCGGGTCCATGCGGTAGATGTGGTCGGCGCCGAAGACGATCACGTAGTCCGGCTGCTCGTCGTGGATCAGGTTGAAGCTCTGGTAGATCGCGTCGGCGGAGCCGGCGAACCACCACGGGCCTCGGCGCTGCTGCGCCGGCACCGGTGTGACGTAGTTGCCGAGCAGCGTCGACATCCGCCACGTCTTGGTGATGTGCCGGTCCAGGGAGTGGGACTTGTACTGGGTCAGCACGACGATCTTCAGATAGCCGGCGTTCGCCAGGTTGGACAGGACGAAGTCGACCATGCGGTACATCCCGCCGAACGGGACGGCCGGCTTGGCCCGGTCCGTGGTGAGCGGCATCAGGCGCTTGCCTTCTCCGCCGGCCAGGACGATCGCGAGCACCTTGGCAGCCATGTCCAGACGCTATCTACCCCGCCGTCACTTCACCACTCGTACGGCACAGTTCCACAGCCGGTGCGGCGGCGCGTTCTGCACTAGGGTGCCGTTCATGAACGACTCTGTCGGGCTGCGCGTCGACCTGCTGACCCGTGAGTACCCGCCCGAGGTGTATGGCGGCGCCGGTGTGCACGTGGAGTACCTGGCCCGTGAGCTGCGCCGGCTCGCCGACGTACGGGTGCACTGCTTCGGCGCGCCGCGCACCGAGGCGGGTGTCACCGCGTACGCCGAACCGGCGGGCCTGACCGGCGCGAACGCCGCGCTGCGGACGATGGGCGTGGACCTGGAGATGGCCGCGGCGTGCGCCGGCACCGACGTGGTGCACAGCCACACCTGGTACGCCAACTTCGCCGGGCACACCGCGAAGCTGCTGCACGGCGTGCCGCACGTGGTGACCGCGCACAGCCTGGAGCCGCTGCGGCCGTGGAAGGCCGAGCAGCTCGGCGGTGGCTACGCACTCTCCTCCTGGTGCGAGCGCACGGCGTTCGAGGCGGCCGACGCGGTCATCGCGGTCAGCGAGGGGATGCGGCGCGACGTGCTGACCGCCTACCCGGCGGTGCATCCGGACAGGGTCCGGGTGGTGCACAACGGCATCGACACGGCGCAGTACGCCCCGGACCACGGCACGGACGTGGTGGACCGGCTCGGCATCGACCCGGCTCTGCCCAGCGTGGTGTACGTGGGGCGGATCACCAGGCAGAAGGGCCTGCCCTACCTGCTGCGCGCGGCGGCCGACCTGCCGGCGGACACCCAGCTCGTGCTGCTCGCCGGGGCGCCGGACACCCCGGAGATCGCCGCCGAGGTGGAGGGCCTGGTGGCGGAGCTGCGGGCGAAGCGCTCCGGCGTGGTGTGGGTCGCGGAGATGCTGCCGAAGCACGAGGTGATCCAGGTGCTCACCCACGCCACGGTCTTCGTCTGCCCCTCCGTCTACGAGCCGATGGGCATCGTCAACCTGGAGGCGATGGCCTGCGAGACGGCGGTGGTGGCCACCGCCACCGGCGGCATCCCCGAGGTGGTCGCCGACGGCGAGACCGGGCTGCTGGTCGGAATCGAGCAGGCCACCGACGGTTCCGGCCGGCCGCTGGACCCGGACCGCTTCGTGGCCGACCTGGCGGCGGCGATGAACGAGCTGCTCGCCGACCCGGCTCGCACCGCCGACCTCGGCCGGGCCGGGCGGCGGCGCGCCGTCGAACACTTCTCCTGGGACGCCATCGCCGCCCGCACTCTCGAGCTCTACCGCTCGCTGCTGGTGTAAGGAAGGGCGCACCGGTTGCGTGCCCAGGTCAGGTGACGTGGAAGGTGGTTCGTGCAAGGCGTCGGCCGACGGGCCGCGGTGCCAGCGCGCGGAGACGCTCACTCCCCACGTAGCAGCTCCATCAGCACGTCGGTGGACATACCGCTGGTCTGCTTCGCACCGCCGCGACCGCGCATGTGCCGGACCAGGCGCTGGCCCCTGGTCTCCGCGCCACTCACCCGGACGATCCGCAGCACACCGCCCTCCTCCACGACGTCGACCTCCTCGCCCTCGTGCAGCCCGTGTCGAGCCCGCAACGCGGCCGGGATCGTGACCTGGCCCTTGCTGTTGAGTTTCATGACGTCCCCTCTACCACGTAGTACAACCGGTACGTGTCGGGGAATGGGTTCGGGCAGGCCACGAGGCAGCCTCAGGTGACGTGCAGGGCGGCGGCGAGGCGGGCCAGGCCGGCGGGAGCGGCGGCGTGCCGGGCCACGATGGCGACCAGGTCGCGCACCGCCGGCCGGTGGTGCACCTCGCTGTGCGCGGTGCGTTCGGCGTCCAGCAGCGCCCGCCCCGCCCGGACCATGTCGCCGGCGAGAGCGTGTACGCGGGCCACGTCGAGCAGGTACGCCGCCCGGTGCTCGGGCGGCAGCCACCGCCACTGCTCACCGCGGACCAGCCGCTCGTGCCGTACCGTCGCCGCCTGCACGTCTCCGACGGCGGCCTCGGCCACCACCCGCGCCGCCTCGACCGACGCCCGGCCGAAGCTGCCGCCGACGGTGCCGACCGCTGCAGCGGCCTGGTCGAGCAGGCCGGCCACCCGGCGCTCGTCTCCCCGGCCGGCAGCGGCGAGGGCGGCCTGGAGCAGCAACGTCACGCGCAGCGACGGGGCACCGTCACCGCCCAACGACGGGGCACCCTCGGCCGACTCGCGCGGCGGGGCACCCTCGGCCTGCTTGCGCGGCGGGAGACGGCGGGCGGCCACGAGCGCTGTCTCCATCGCGGAGCGCCGCCGGCCGACGGCCCGCAACGCCTGACTCAGCGGTACAGTGGCGACGGCGGCCAGCCGCGCGTCGTCCGTGGCCAGCGCCACGGCCATCCCCCGGTCGGCGGCCAGCCACGCCAACTCCCCCTGACCGACCTTGACCAGCACCAGTGCGACGAGCCCGTACGCGGACACCAGCAACTCGTCGGCAGCCCGGCCGGGGTGGGCGACCCGCGCCTCGCGGGCGGCGTCGAGCAGCCCGGGCAGCAGGCCGAGCAGGATCGGGTACCGGGCGTGCCGGTAGCTCTGCTCGGCATGGTCGAGGCGGGCCCGCACCTTCGCGACGTCGGGCGGCCGGAACGACGCCTCGACGTGGTAGCGGGCCAGGGCGGCCCGGACCCGCGCCACACCGGCAACGGCGACGTCCGGTTGCCCGATCCGCTCCGCGAGCAGCACCTCCAGGTCGATCCGCAGCGCCTCGGCGACCTCCCGCAGGTTGGACATCCGTTCCAGCGGGCGTACCCCGCGCTCGACCTTGTCCACCCAGCTCTTCGACTTGCCGAGGCGGTCGGCGAACTGCTGCTGGGTCATGTTGCGCCGCACCCGCCACTGGGCGACCCGCCGGCCCACCGGCAGGCCGGTCACCGCCGGCCCGTCCCGCTCACCGCAGGATCCCGGCCGCGACGAGCACGAGTACGAGCAGCGCCACCGTGATGCCGTAGGCGTACTGGCGACGGGTGAGCGGCGCGCGCTGCGGGCGGGGCGGACAGGGCACCTGATCCCCGTCGGGGTGCCGAGCGCGGGCACCCGGGACCGGGTGTGCCGCCGGCAGCGGCCCGTCGGGCGGACGCTCCTGCATGGTGAGCCTCCTTGCGGGTGAGTACGAAGCGTGCGGTCAGAACGAGGTGCGCGAAGCATGCGGTGTGGATCAGGGCGGGTCGGCGGAGAGGACGGTCCGCGTTCCCTCGCCTGGCCCCGGGGGCGCTCCGCTGCTGACGAGAGAACCCCTGCCACTCGCAACTTAGGACCCTTAGTAGCCAGAGTCAACACAGGGTCCACACCGTGTCGCGCGCAGTGAGACGCTGGACGGGCTGACGAGAGGTGGTCCCCCATGCCCCGCAAGCCTGTCTACGAGCAGGTGGTCGATGACATCACCACTTCGATCCGAAGCGGCACACTCAAGCCCGGCGACAAGCTGCCCACGATCGCCGAACTCGCCCGCCAGTACAACTCGTCCGACAACCCGATCAAACGAGCCCTCTGGATCCTGGATGAGCGGGGCTGGATCGAGGTACACCAGGGCAAGGGCTCGTTCGTGGCGCCCGAACCGCCCGCCTGAGCCCCGATCTCCCACCGGCTGGGCAAAACGCTCCGAATCTCGGGACAGCAGTAGATCTTGGCAGGAAACGGCCCCTCAGGCGGACTCAACCGGTGGTTGCAACACCCTTCCGGGATCTTCGTTGGGGTGGTCGTGGCATCAAGGTTGAGTTCGCTGGAGCGGGAGCAGATCGGGTTGGGTCGGGCTGAGGGTGAGTCGATGCGGTCGATCGCGCGGAGGTTGGGTCGG